>JAGCUK010000015.1 GCA_017962925.1 Bacteroidales bacterium | reverse complement strand
CCGCTCACCAGGAAAGGATACATGGTGATGGCCACGCAATAAGGATAACCGGGGGTGCCGCTCTCGCCGTGCTTGTAGAGCACATGGGACTCGAGGTCCTTGATGTACTGCTGGGCAAGACCTGCACCGTAGAGGTTCTTGATCTTGTCCTGCATGATGTAGCGGTTCTGCTTGATGTTGTTCTCCTTGTAGAGCTCCTGGCCCAGCGTCACGATGTTTTTGCGGGTGACGTTGGCGTTGGCGTCGAACTTGGAGCCGGTGGCTGCGTTGGAGGCCTTGATATAGTCCTTGATGAAGTCCCTCTTCTTACGGAGGTCCTTGCCATCGTCGAACTTCTGGATGTACTCCAGAGCGGCCTTCTTATTGATAGACATCAGGGAATCGACCACCTGACGGCGGATCTCCTGACTCGTCATCTTATCGTAAATAAAAAGGTTATCGGTAATGGATACCACGACTTCCTCAGGAACGGTCTGGTTAGTAGACACGAAAGTCTGGCGGATGCCTCTTTTCAACTTTTCTAAATCAAACTCCTCGATGGTTCCATTTGTTTTCCTAACGTCCATATAATCAGTAGGTTATGCGGTTTTGATAAATGAGGTTTAACACGTCTGGGGCAAAAAATACCGAGCTGTTAACACAACTCGAATCATCATTTTGCGGCCTTTTCGATGGCAAAGTTAATAAAAGAGGGCGCATTTTGTCAATGCGTCCCCCGGAAAAGTTATCAACACAATACTAACAACCGTGTTTCTATCGTGCTGGGATCGAGGCCAGGACTTCGACCAGGAAATCCCATGCTTTTTGCACTGAAGGAATGTGGCAGCGTTCGTCCGGAGAGTGAGGGCTCTTCAGAGTCGGACCGCAGGAGATCATATCGAGTCCGGGATAGATGCCGCCGATGATGCCGCATTCGAGACCGGCGTGGATAGCCATCACCTCCGGCTCCTTGCCATATAGCTTCTTGTAGGATGCCTTCATCGTCTTCAGAATCTCGCTCTTGTCGTCCGGTGCCCAGCCGGAGTATGCGCCCGTGAAACGGGTCTTGATGCCGGCGTTGTTGAGCACGGCCGCGATCTTGCGCGAGAGAGCCACCTTGGCGCTGTCGATAAAGCTGCGCATCAAAGTGACGACGGACACCTTGCCGCCCGCTATCTTCACGATAGCCAGGTTGTTGGAAGTTTCCACGGTGCCGGGCATGGTCTGGGACATGCGTTCCACGCCGTCCGGGCAGGCCAGGATGGCATTTATCAGCGCGCGGGCCTCATCCTCCTTCACATAGCCCTTGCGGACGTCGGTGGGGACGAAGAGGATCTTCATGTCGGGATCGGTGTGACGGAACTCGTCGAATATCTCGCGGCCGGCCTTGCGTACTATGCGCGCGACGCTGACGGGATTCTTGACATAAAGCAGCACATCTGCCTCGCGAGGGATGGCGTTGCGCATGTTTCCGCCGGTGAATTCCACCAGCTTGGAATCGGTCTTGGCGAGGATGAGTTCGGTGAGCCTGGCGGCGATGCGGTTGGCGTTCGCCCGGCAGAGGATGATATCCATGCCGGAGTGGCCTCCCTGGCAGCCCTTGACCTGCAGCGCATATGCCTGATAGCCCTTCGGACGGCGCACCTTGGTGTATTTGCCGCTGCCCTCGGTATCCATTCCGCCAGCGCAGCCCACGTAGAGCTCGCCCTCGGTCTCGGAGTCGAGGTTGATGAGGATATCTCCCTTGAGCACACCGGGCTGGAGGTTGTTGGCGCCGGTCATGCCGGTTTCTTCGTCGTAGGTGATGAGGATTTCGACGGGGCCGTGCTTGAGATCCTTGCTCTCAGCAACTGCCATCGCCATTGCGACACCCATTCCGTCATCGGCGCCGAGAGTCGTGCCCTTGGCCTTCACCCACTCCCCGTCGATCCAGGTTTCAATGGGATCCTTGATGAAATCGTGCTGTACGTCGTTGTTCTTCTGAGGCACCATATCCATGTGGCCCTGAAGGATGACGGTCTTGCGGTTCTCGTAGCCGGGAGTGGCCGGAACCTTCATTATAACATTACCCGTGGCATCTGCGAATGTTTCTACCCCGTGTTCCTTGCCCCATTTGAGCAGGAAAGCGCGCACCTTCTCTTCGTGTTTTGAAGGGCGCGGCTGGCGGGTGAGTTCATAGAAATTATTCCAGACGTGTGCGGGTTTAAGGTCTTTGATAGTTGACATAGTATTATCGCTTATTTGGTTTTATAGATCGGATATGCTGCTACGATGCCCAACTGGTAGATAGGCACGCGGGTCTGCAGGAGGGTGTTGATGCCATCGCTGAGACGCACGCCGCAGACCGCGGGGATGCGGTAGTTGATTACCTGCGCGGGCTTGTTCTTATTATCCACGGACGGAGCCGGGGTCACTTCCTCCACGGTCAGCTGCACGAAATAAGGCTTGCCGGAGACGTTGTCGGCGGTCACCAGACCCTCCTCGTCAGAAAGGCGGAACGCCACATAGGTCTGATTATTCTTGGCGGTGGGGATAACCTCGAAACTGGCGGACTGTGAGCCGTATTCACTGTACCCGGTGAAGAGAGTCATATAATCCTGCTCCAATTTATTCAGGGCATCGATGGTGGCCTTCATGGCCTCGCCGCTGTAGGTGGCGTCGGTGTCCCCCACCAGAATCTTGTATTTATTCTCGCGGATCTCGAAGATCTTGTCCGCAACCTCCTTGGCCTTGACTTCGGTGGACTTCTCCACTATCACCTGCTGGCGGACCGTGTGATTATCTGCCTCGTAAAGGGTGCTGGTGCGCTCCGTAAGATTCGCGGGGATGCCCTTATCCGAGAATCCGGTGCCTTTGCCTACGGGATACTTCCATCCCTTGTCTGCGGTGTATGCTCCGGTGGGGCCGGAAACCAGTCCCTGGCTGGTCAGCTGCAGGAAAACAGGCTGGCTCTGGGGATTCACGACATATGTAAAACGCTGGCTCTGATCGGCCTCGACGGCGGGTACCATGCTCACCGAAGTCACGGTGTACGACACCCTGTCATACATCTCGGCGGTGATGCCCAGATACTTCTGTGCATAGCGGGCATAAGGCCCGGCGAAGAAATGCTCCCTCTGGGCGTCCACCTTGAACACCAGCACGGTCTGGGGCATCGAATACGACACGCTGCCCTGGGCCTGGCCCAGCAGCGGAAGCAGCAGCGCAGCTATCGATATGAGGCACTTTTTCATACTATTTCCAACGTTTATGAGTCCAGAGATAGTTCCAGGGCTGGGCCTGGATATCTTTCTCCAGCTCGGCATAATACATTTCCATGATGCGTTCCGGGGTGTAGTCCGCTGCATTCTTGCAGATGGGCACGAACTCCACCGAATAATGCCCGCGCTCCACGACCTTCCAGCGGAGATAGTTCACACTCATCCCGAACTTGAACGCCAAAGCGGCGCCACCGGTCATCGCCAGCGTAGGCTGATTGAGGAACATACCCACATTGTGCTTGGTGGCGATGCCGTAAGGATACTGGTCCGTGGGGAAGATATAGATGAACTTCTCTTTTCTGTGGGCGATAGCGAAGCGGAACACCTCCATCGACTCCAGATATCCGTCGAAATCGGTGTCTTTCAGGGAGTTGCAGCGATTGTCCGCGATCACCCTGTCCCATACCTTGCTCTTCAACCGGCGGTAAACCACTCCGATTTCGGCGGGGCAGGATTTGAGGGGAACTTCCTGATTATGATTATAGCTGAACCATCCACCCAGCAACTCCCAGTTGCCGGCATGGCTGGAAAGCACCATCACGTTCGTACTGTTATCGTAAACTTCGTTGAAGGTCTCGGGATTCTCAATATCAACGATATGGGAGTCATTCAAGCGCTTGCGGCCCTTGGCATTCTTGCAGCCGCCGAACCAGATCGCCTCGGCGATAATGTCCCCCAGATGATCATAACACTGGCGGGCCAACGCCCTGATTTGCTTATACTTAAGTTCCGGGAAACTGCGGGACAGATTCGTGATCACCACATCCCTGCGATAATGGATCACATCCCTCAGCACCCAGGAGAAAAAGCGTCCGCAGGCCAGATGGAAGCTGAGCGGAAGGCGGGCGAAGAGGCCTTTGAAGGCCTCGACGAGGACTACGCCGAATGATCTTTTCTCTTGTTGCATAGTTCACAAATATAGCGATTTTCCTCATTATTTATTATATTTGTAAGAATTTGGAATCTATTTAAAGCATAAGATATGTTCAAAGGTCAACCTAAAGGATTATTCGCCCTCGCTCTCGCCAACACCGGCGAGCGCTTCGGCTACTACACCATGCTGGCCATCTTCCTGCTCTTCCTGCAGGCGAAGTTCGGCTTCTCCGCAGCGGCAGCCGGCCAGTTCTATGCCATTTTCCTGGCAGCAGTTTACTTCATGCCCGTAATCGGCGGCTGGCTCGCCGACAAAATCGGCTTCGGCAAATGCGTCATCACGGGTGTCTGTGTCATGTTCACCGGCTATCTCTGCCTGGCCATCCCCACCGATGCCTTCGCGGCCCGCGGCCTCGCCCTCGCCCTGATGATCGGCGCCCTCCTGCTGATCGCGGTGGGCACTGGCCTGTTCAAGGGTAACCTACAGGTACTGGTAGGCAATCTCTACGACGATCCCAAGTACTCCGCAAAGCGGGATTCCGCATTCAGCCTCTTCTACATGGCCATCAACATCGGCGCAATGTTCGCCCCTACCGCCGCCACCGCCCTCACCAACAGGCATCTGGCCGGCGCAGGCCTCATCTACAAGGCAGATATCCCCGCCCTCGCCCATCAGTATCTGGGGGGCACTCTCACGGATCCTTCCATCCTCGAAGGCCTCAAGGCCGCCATGCCCGGCGGGCAGATCGCATCCATGGACCTCGGCGCTTTCAGCCAGTACTATATCAACAACCTCTCCACGGCCTACAACCTCGGTTTTGCCGTCGCATGCGTTTCGCTGATCATCTCCATCGCCATCTATCTCGGATGCCGCAGCTGGTTCAAGCACGCCGACGTGAACGCCAAGCAGGCCAAAGCCGGTGAAGGCGCCCCCGTGCAGGAACTCACTCCCAAGCAGACCAAAGACCGCATCACCGCCCTCATCTGGGTCTTCGCGGTTGTCATTTTCTTCTGGATGGCATTCCACCAGAACGGTTCTTCGCTCACCTATTTCGCCCGCGACTACACCCAGACTGCGGTCGAAGGTCCCCTCAAGATAGGCTTCAACATCTGGGCTCTCGCACTCATTGCAGTGTCGGTGTATACCCTCTTCAGCACCTTCCAGTCCGAAACCTCCCGCGGCAAGACCATCAGCGGCATCGTGACGCTGGCTCTCTGGGCAGGCGCATGGGCTCTCTATAAAGGAATGGCCCCAGAAATCCACATCCTTCCCCAGCAGTTCCAGCAGTTCAACCCCTTCTTCGTGGTTGCCCTGACTCCGGTGTCGATGGCCATCTTCGGTGCACTCGCCAAGAAAGGCAAGGAACCTTCCGCTCCCAAGAAGATCGGCCTCGGAATGTTCGTGGCCGCAGTAGGCTATCTCATCATGCTTGCAGCCTCCAACGGCCAGCCGGCACCTTCGGAGCTTGTCAGCGTAGGCGGTGTCTCCCCCGATCCGGTGGTGCCCACCTATCTTATCTCCACCTATCTGGTGCTGACCTTCGCCGAGCTGCTCCTCTCCCCCATGGGCATCTCCTTCGTGAGCAAGGTGGCTCCTCCCAAGTACAAGGGCCTGATGATGGGTCTGTGGTTCGCCGCCACCGCAGTCGGAAACTACCTCAGTTCCATTCCTTCCATGCTTTGGAACAACGTGCCCCTCTGGGTCAACTGGAGTGTGCTGATGGCACTCTGCGTAATCTCCGGTCTGGTGATGTTCTCCATGCTCCGCAAACTTGAAGCTGCCACAGCATAATGGACCAGGCGATTGCTGACAAACTTCTGTTCTGGGCGGAACGCTATAACAACCCGAAGTATTTCGAGGAAGACCCCATAGCGTTCCCCCGGCGCTTTTATCAGATGATGACCACCGTGCAGCCGGTCCTCGGTTTCGAGGGCGGCGAGTGGCGTCCGTCCCTCCAGGATATCGAAATCGCAGCCGTGTTTGCGGCGCATTTCGCCTGGGGCCGCCGGGCCATGATTGTACGGGACTGCAGCCGCCTCTTCGACGAGATGATGTGGCGCCCCTACGATTATGTGATGGCCGGGGAATGGAGGAATGATTCCACATCCATCCACCGCACCGTCAAATGGAGCGAGGTGGCGGCCATCTGCAAGAGGCTCAAGGCATTTTATGCCGCCAGCAGCACTCTGGAAGTGCTTTCGGCCGATGAGATGCGCGTGAAGATTTATGGCCAGAAGAAGGACCCCAAGGCAGCCAACAAGAAGATCTGGATGATGCGCCGCTGGATGATCCGGGACGATGGCCGCGTGGATCTCGGCCTGTGGAAGAATTCCGACAAACGGGATCTGGTCATCCCTCTGGATGTTCACGTATATCGCCAGGCTAGCGAACTGGGCCTTACCAAACGCCGCTCGAAAGACATTGTCACCGCACGGGACATCACCGATTCCTTCCGGGAACTGTTCCCGGACGATCCCGCCAAGGGCGATTTCGCACTCTTCGGCTATGGAGTGAATTCGAATGCCTAAAATGTATATCATTTCCGGATGCAACGGCTCCGGGAAAACGACCGCTTCCTACACGCTCCTCCCCGAAATGCTGGAGTGCAATCAGTTTGTGAATTCCGATGAGTTCGCAAAGAGTCTCTCGCCGTTCAATCCGGCGGAGGCTTCGGTCACCGCGAGCCGCTATATGCTCCAGAAGATATACTATCTACTCAGCCACAATATGGATTTCTGCGTGGAGACCACTCTGGCCACCCGTTCCCTGCTGGGCATAATCAACGATGCCAAATCCCGCGGTTATTCCATCGTGGTCCTGTATTTCTGGCTGAAATCTCCCGAACTGGCCATCTCCCGGGTGAAAGACCGGGTGGCCGCAGGCGGACATAACATTCCCGAAAATGTGGTTCGGCGCCGCTATTACATGGGGCTCAATTATTTTTTCGAAACCTATGCTCCAATCTGCGACCGGTGGATGCTGGCAGATAATTCGACCAGTCCGTTCACGATGGTGGCCGAAGGTTCCGGCGGTGTCACGCGCATCAAAGACCAGGAAAAATACGATCTGATCCACAGTCTGGCATACCTCGATGAGAACGCCCAATGAGTTTATGGAGCATTTCGGGATGACTCCCGAGCGGCTTGAGACCCTCGTTGCCGAAGGCCTCAAGGCCGGTGGAGACTGGTGCGACCTGTTCTTCGAAGACACCTCATACTCTGAATTGGTTTTGCGGGATGGCGAGGTGAGTTCCGGCGGTTCGCATATCGACTATGGTTGTGGTGTGCGGGTGCTCAAGGGAGAGAAGACCGGCTATGCTTATGCCGAGAGTACGGATTATGCCGCGTTGCTTTCCGCTGCGCGCAGCGCCTCGGCGATTGCTTTCAGCGGGGTGGCGCGAAACGGTTTGGCATCCAATCACTTACCAGAAACGCCTCTACAGGCCGGGCGGCAGAGGCATTCCCAGCAATCAGGTGACAATCAAACACTTACGCGCCATTGCACATATTATACCCAGCAGCAGGACTGGCGCGAAAGCACTGCCGCCACATTCGTTCCCGTGCTTCAGAAGCTCGAAAGCCTCATCCGCGCAAAAGATTCCAGCGTCCACAAAGTAATCGCCATGCTGGGCTGTCAGGTGAGCGAAATAATGATGTACAATTCCCTCGGCGAACTCACCACCGACACCCGTCCGGTCGGAGGCATCACCGTCACGGTAATCTTTGTCCGTGGGAACAAGACCGAAATGAACAACGCTTCCAGGAGTTTCCGCACCGGGGTCGAAATGATCACCGACTCCCTTCTGGAAGAACTTGCGACCAACGTGACCAAGGGTATGGACGAGCGTTTCGAGGCCAGGCGTCCGAAGGGCGGCAAAATGCCCGTAGTGATGGCTGCGGGCGCATCCGGCATCCTTCTCCACGAGGCCATGGGGCATGCTTTCGAGGCGGATTTCAACCGCAAGGGGCAAAGCATCTTCGCGGATAAAATGGGCAAGCGGGTGGCCTCCAAGGGCATCAACATTATAGACGATGCAACTATCCCCGGCAACCGCGGCGCTCTCAATGTGGACGACGAGGGCGTGCCCGGGCAGAAGACTTATATGGTGGAGGATGGCATCCTGCGCAGCTATCTCCACGACCGCATCAGCGCAGCATACTACGGAGTATCCCCTACCGGCAACGGCCGCAGAGAATCCTTCCGCTACAATCCTATCCCCCGCATGCGCTGCACCTACATGGAAAGCGGCAACGACGGCAGCCTGGAGGATATCATCGCCAGCGTCCGGAAGGGCATCTTCGTGGATCAGTTCTCCAACGGCGAGGTCAAGATCGGCGAGGGGGATTTCACCTTCTACGTCAAGAGCGGGCGCCTGATAGAAAACGGCCGCCTGACCATGCCGGTGAAGGATATCAACATTGTCGGAAATGGCCCCCGTGCGCTTGCGGACATAGTTGCGGTGGCGGGCGACCTGAAGATCGACGACAGCACCTGGACCTGCGGCAAGGAGCAGAGCGCCCTTGTGAGCTGCGGCATTCCTAGCGTGCTGGTGAAGAGTTTAACCGTGGGAGGAGAGTGATATGCTGGAGATGGAAGAAAAGATATTGACCGAGGAGTGCCTGCGGATGGCTCTCGATGCCGGGGCGGATAAGGCCCGGGCCAGTCTGAGCAAGAATGTGATGAGTATTGTGGCGACCCTGGATAGCGAGGTGGACAAAGTGACCAGTTG
>JAGCUK010000001.1 GCA_017962925.1 Bacteroidales bacterium | reverse complement strand
CTACTATGAGATCCGGGACAAGGTGGAGCCGGAGAAGGACATCATCCGGTTCATCCGCCCGAACCCCGGCAAGTCCGGCATCATCTACTGCCTCAGCCGCAAGAAGGTGGAAGAGATGGCGGCATTCCTGAGCATCAATGGCATCCGCGCCCTGCCTTACCACGCTGGGCTGGACGCCAAGGTTCGCGCCGAGAATCAGGACAAGTTCCTGATGGAGGAAATAGATGTGATAGTGGCCACGATCGCCTTCGGCATGGGAATCGACAAGCCGGACGTGCGCTTCGTGATCCACTACGACATCCCCAAGAGCATAGAAAGTTACTATCAGGAGACGGGTCGTGCCGGCCGCGACGGTGAAGAGGGTCTCTGTATCACCTACTACTCCTATAAGGACATACGCAAACTGGAGAAGTTTATGCAGGGCAAGCCGGTGGCGGAGCAGGAAATCAGCCGCCAGCTCCTGAACGAGGTGGTGGCGTATGCCGAATCCGGCCAGTGCCGCCGCAAACTTCTGCTGAATTACTTCGGCGAGGAGTACGAGCAGGAAAACTGCGGTGCCTGCGACAACTGCCTGCATCCGAAACCCGTATTCGACGGGCGCAAGGATATGCAGCTGGTCATAGACCTTATTACTAGTTTGCCGGAACACTTCAAAGTGGAGCATCTCGCCTGCATACTCGCGGGCAAGGAAAACGCCCTCATCAAGAGCTACCGTCACGATGAACTCGAATTCTTCGGCAAGGGCAGCGGCCACGACGAGCGCTACTGGATTACCGTTATCCATCAGGGCGTAGTGCACCATCTGCTCGAAAAGGAGATCGAATCCTACGGCCTGATTTCCGTTACTGATGCCGGCCTGGAGTTCCTTGTTAACCCCTGGAAACTGGAGTTGGTGCAGGACGGCGTGTTTTCCGACGATGGCTCCGACGATTTCGACGATGACGAGGCTCTGGCGGCTGCGAATGCCGTCCGGGGCGGGGGTGGCAGCGACGAGACTCTTCTCAAGATGCTGAAGGATCTGCGGAAGGATGTGGCCCGCCGTCTGCATCTCCAGCCATGGATTATTTTTGGCGATCCTGCCCTGCAGGACATGGCAATCCTATATCCAATCACCATCGACGAACTCAAGAACTGCCAGGGCGTGGGCGAAGGCAAGGCCCGCAAGTTCGGCGCCGAGTTCGTGAAGATGATCGCGCAGTACGTTGAGGAGAACGACATTACCCGTCCGGACGATTTCATCGTTAAATCCGCTCCCAACCGCAGCGCCAATAAGATTTTCATAATCCAGAGCATCGACCGCCGCATGGACCTCGAGGACATCGCCTCCGCTAAGGGCATGGATATCGATGAACTCGTATCCGAGATCGAGGGCATCGTGGCCACCGGCACCAAACTAAACCTGGATTACTACATCGAAGAGAACTATGACGAAGAAGATGTAGAGGATATCTACGATTACTTCCGGGACGAGGCCGAATCCGGCTCAGCCGAAGAAGCCATCGCAGCCCTCGGCGGAGACTTCGAAGAACTCGAAATCCGCCTCATCCGCGTCAAATTCCTATGTGATATTGCATCATGATACCTAAAGATACAGTAGACCTTATCCTGAATACTGCACGGATAGAGGACATAGTGGGAGATTTCGTGACGCTGAAGCGCCGCGGGGCCAACTATGTGGCCTGCTGCCCGTTCCATCAGGAGAAGACCCCGTCGTTCTACGTATCTCCTTCAAAGGGTATCTACAAGTGCTTCGGCTGTGGCAAATCCGGCTCGGCCGTGGGTTTCCTGATGGAGCATGAACACAGTTCCTACGTGGAGGCCCTGCGTTATATCGCGAAGCGCTATAATATAGAGGTGGTGGAAGAGGAGGAAAGCCCCGAAGAACTTGCCAGCCGCCAGCGCAGCGAGAGTCTTCTGCTGGTGAGCGAGTTCGCGCAGAAGTTCTTCGCGGAGCAGCTGAATGCAGGCGAAGGAAAGGATGTGGGCCTGGCCTACTACCATTCCCGCCGTCTGGAAGATGAAACCATTGCCAAGTTTGGGCTGGGATGGGCTCCTTCGGGGAAGGATGATCTGCTGCAAGCCGCCCGCAAGGCAGGATATAAGGATGAGTACCTGATTGACGCCGGTCTGGTGGTCAAGCGCGAGGATGGCTCCCTGGCGGATAAGTTCCGCGAGCGGGTGATGTTCCCGATCCAGTCTGTGAGCGGGCGCACCATCGCCTTCAGCGGCCGCACCCTCAAGGCCGACAATCCCGCAAAATACGTCAACTCGCCCGATACCGAGATCTACCGGAAGAGCAACATACTCTTCGGTATCTACTACGCCAAGCAGGATATCTCCCGAAAGAACGAATGTATAATCGTCGAGGGGAACATAGACTACGTGATGCTGCAGCAATTGGGCATCCACAACGTGGTGGCGCCATGCGGAACTGCGCTTACGGTGCCGCAGGTGCGCCTCATCCGCAAGTTCACCGAGAATATCCTCCTGATGAACGACGGCGACAGCGCCGGCATACACGCATCCCTGAAAGATATAGACCTGATTCTCTACGAGGGCCTTAACGTGCGCGTGGTGCTACTCCCCGACGGGGAAGATCCGGATTCATTCAGCCGCGGCCGTTCGTTGGAGGAGGTGCAGAAATATATCGAGGATAACGCGAAGGATTTCCTGGATTTCAAGAGCGATATACTGCTGGGCGAGGCTGCCGGCAACCCTCTGAAGAAGGCCAACTTCGTGAATGACATCGCGGATACCATCGCGCGCATCCCGGATGCCGTGAAACGTTCCGTCTATGTGAACGCCGCTGCTGAGAAGTTCGACGTCGCCCCCGAAGTTATCTTCACCCGCGTCAAGCGTACCCGCGATAAACTTCTGGAGGATGAGCGCCGCGAGTCCTCCGGAGCATCTTCCTATACAGGGTCGCAAAGCGACGCCGAGGAAGTCGCCATTGCCGTACCCACGGACAAATATGTGCCGGAAGTCAAGATTATGGCTGCGGTGGAAGAGGATATACTGTCGTTCCTCCTTCAATACGGCAACGAAGAACTCCACTTCGCCACCGACTCCCCGTACTACGACCCCGAAACGGTCGATACGGTGGCAGATTTCATCTCCGCAACCATCGAATCTACCCGCCAGCCCCTTGCGAACGAAGGTTACCGCCGCGTCTATGACGCTTATCTGGAACTCTACTACGAGGGAAAGGGGCAGGACGAAATCATCCGCACCCTGCTGGATTCTCCCGACCGGGTGCTCGCGGAGATTGCCGGAGACTTCTCCACTCGGAAATATCAGCTCTCCGTAAAACGCCTGGTAAGTTCCCTTACCAACGAGCAGTCCTGGCTGGTCAGTTATGTGCCCAAAGCCATGCTGACGCTTGCCGAACGCCGCATTCAGTGGCGTCTGGATACTATCCGCCGCACCATGAATTCTGTGCCGGCGGATGAGCAACTTGCCATGATGAAGGAGATGACAAACCTTCAGAAACGGCAGAAAGCATTGAAAGAAGCATTGAAAAAAGAAGATTGATTATAATGGAAAAGAAGTTTAAAAGGACTCTGGTAACATGCGCATTGCCTTATGCAAACGGACCGGTGCATATCGGGCACCTGGCCGGTGTATATGTGCCCGCAGACATCTATGTGAGATATCTCCGCCTGCGCGGAAAAGAAGTGTTGTATGTATGCGGCTCCGATGAGCACGGCGTGCCCATCACCATCAAGGCCCGCCAGCAGGGTTGCAGCCCGCAGGACATAGTGGATAAATACCATAAGATTATTGCCGAGAGTTTCGAGTCGCTGGGCATACATTTCGATATCTATGGCCGTACGTCGTCCAAGATTCACGAGAAAAATGCCTCGCAGTTCTTCCGCAAGCTCTACGACGAGGGAAAGTTCGTTACCCAGGAGAGCGAGCAGTACTACGACCCCGAAGCCAAGACCTTCCTCGCGGACCGCTACATAGTGGGCACCTGCCCCAAGTGCGGCAACGAGAATGCCTACGGCGACCAGTGCGAGAAGTGCGGCTCCACCCTCAGCCCCGAGGAACTCATCAATCCCCACTCCAAGCTCAGCGGCGCTGCCCCTATCAAGAAAAAGACTACCCATTGGTATCTGCCCCTGCAGGATTATGAACCCTGGCTGCGCGAGTGGATACTGGAAGGCCACAAGGAATGGCGCAGCAATGTATATGGCCAGGTTAAAAGCTGGCTGGATGGAGGCCTGCAGCCGCGTGCCGTCACCCGCGATCTCGACTGGGGTGTGCCGGTGCCCGTGGAGGGTGCCAAAGGCAAGGTCCTTTACGTTTGGTTCGATGCCCCCATCGGCTACATCTCCAATACCATAGAACTCCTTCCCAACGACTGGGAGAAGTGGTGGAAGAGCCCGGACACCAAGTTGGTGCATTTCATCGGCAAAGACAATATCGTGTTCCACTGCATAGTGTTCCCTTCGATGCTCAAGGCTTACGGCGACGGCTACATCCTCCCCGAGAATGTGCCTGCCAATGAGTTCCTGAATCTCGAGGGCGAGAAGATTTCCACGTCCCGCGGCTGGGCCGTGTGGGCGCATGAATATGTGCAGGATTTCCCCGGCAAGGAGGATGTGTTGCGCTACGTGCTGACCGCCAATGCTCCGGAGACCAAGGATAACGATTTCAGTTGGAAGGAGTTCCAGACCCGCAACAATTCCGAGCTGGTGGCCATTTTTGGCAACTTCGTGAATCGTGCCGTGGTGCTGACTCACAAGTATTTCGATGGCAAGGTCCCTGCTGCTGGTGAGCTGACCGATGTAGACCGTGAGACGCTGGCGGAGATTCCTGCGCTTCGCGAGAGTCTGGAGAAGAATATAGAGAACTATCGTTTCCGTGAGGCCCTGAAGGATGCGATGCAGATTGCGCGCATCGGTAACAAATACATTTCGGACAGTGAGCCGTGGAAGTTGGCGAAGACGGATCTGGCGCGTACCGGCACCATCTTGAACGTGTGTCTGCAGCTTTGCGCAGATCTTGCCATCGCTTTCGAACCCTTCACTCCGTTCGCCTGCGAACGTCTCCGGAAGATGCTCAACGTGCCCTCCGCGAGAGGCAAAGGGCAGGTCCGTGTCCCGCAGGGGGACGCCGGTACCTGCATTGCCTCTCCGACGGCTGACGCTCTCCCGTTTGGCTGGGACCAGCTGGGTGCGAGCGATATCCTGCCGGAAGGTCATCAATTAGGCGAGGCGGAGTTGCTGTTCGCGAAGATCGAGGATGACGTGATCCAGAAGCAGCTGGACCGTCTGGAAGCGATCCGGGCGCAGAGGGAGGCCGAGGCCAAGGCCGAGCTTGCAAAGCAGGTAGCTCCCCAGAAGGAGGAGTGTACCTTCGAGGATTTTGAGAAGATGGACATCCGCACTGCGACCGTGCTTGAGGCAGAGCGCGTGCCCAAGACCGACAAACTCCTCAAACTCACCATCGACACCGGCATCGACAAGCGCGTGATAGTCTCCGGCATTGCCGAATACTATACTCCGGAAGAAATGGTGGGCAAGCAGATCTGCATCCTCGCCAACCTCAAACCGCGCGTTATCAAGGGCATTGAGAGCAAGGGAATGATCCTGATGGCCAGGCAGGGCGATGGCAAGATGCGTTTCATCACCCCTCAGGAAACCGTCACCAACGGTGCCGAAGTGGGTTAGGCAGTAACAAAAACCACCACGATATGAAATTGAATCGTTTAATCTTACCGCTGGCCTGGTGCGCTGTGCTCCTCTCCCCGTCATGCACGGAGGAGCCACGCAATACCGAGCCGCTGACCGATCCATGGTTGCGGGAGCGCACGCCGGTGAACATACGTCTGGAGGGGCAGATCGGCGCGGCATCCATCTCGGATGACTGGAGGGATGATTCCGTGGGGACGGTGGCGGTCAGCCTGATCACCACCGGGCTGGATATCACCAAAGTGAAGGTGATGGCGGTGGATTTCAAATATCCCGACAGCGAGTTCTGCCCCAAAGCGAGCATCGCCCCGGGCGGCACCGTGGACTTGAGTACAGGCACTACGAACTTCGTGGTGACGGCCTACAACGGGGAAACCCGCAATTACACGCTCACATATTCCCGCTTCAAGGACCCGCTGGAAGGGAGCTACAGTTTCACTCCCATAAACGGTCTGCTGGATCCTTCCAACGCCCCTAAATCCGGATTCGTCATCGTAGGAGGATGGGACGGCGAGGTGGTGCGTTCCACTTTGATGGACAAGTGGTGGCACTGGGATACCGACTATATGCCAACCGACGAGGATGACAATACGATGAGTTTCCGTCTTGAAACGGCGGATGCCACCACGGGCGAAACCTACGGCACCTTGGTTAATACCCCCGGGCCGGACGGGAAATATGCCAATTATCTCTATGAGGGCAAGACGGACATGAACGGCAAATACCGTATCATTCCGGAAGGCAAGAGCCGCTGGCACAAGAACAACGATAATTACTTCTTCCTGCATTCCTGGGAAGACAGCAACTACGAAACCCCTCTGTACATCGTATATCTGATAGGTGCCGGTGAGCAGAGTGTGGACGGGGTGAGCATGACCGTGCCGTCGATGGCCTTTGCACGTGCTCACGCAGGCCCTTTCAATGTTATCGACTGGAACTATCCGGACACCCGCTGGTTCACGGATAACGTGAGATATACAGTCTGGCTGGTCAAGAAGGATTCCGATTCTCCTTTGGACAATCATTCATCGTACCTTAACTGATATGCGTCGTCTGCTGTTCATAGTCTGCGTTGCATTCTTTTCTCTCGCGTGCGCGCGCTCGTGCAAGGAGGTCCAACCGACCCCCGACAACAACGATACGCGCGAGCTGATCGTGCCCGAGGAAGAGATTGCGGTGCCGTGGAACGGCGGATCCTTCGCAGTGGAGGTTAAGGCGAATTTTAAGTACAAAGTTGGCATCGATGTTTCCTGGCTGGTTCGCGAGGCGGGAGATACATCATCCGCCAGCCCTCTTTTCCGTGCGGAAACCAACCCCGATATCTTCCCCAGAAGCTGCAAGATCCGTTTCACGGATGTGAATGACCGCTACTATTTCAAGGAAGTCTCAGTGACGCAGGGAGCCAATGCTTCTGCCGGAGGCGCGCTTTCGATAGTGGATAAGAACGCCACCGCAGAGACCAAGGCCCTCCTTGCCAACCTCTGGGTGATAGCGGACAAGGGGTTGATGTTCGGCCACCACGACGATCTCTGGTATGGTCGTTACTGGTACAACGAGGCGGGCGGGTCCGACACCAAGGCCGTCTGCGGGGACTATCCCGCGGTGTTCAGCGTGGACTTCGGCGAAATAATGGACGACCGCTACAAGGATGCATCCAACGCCATCCGCCGCAGGGTGATACTGGAGGCCCGCGAGAGGGGAGAGGTCATCATGGCATGCGCTCATCTGAACAATCCAAAGACCGGCAAGGACTCCTGGGACAACTCTTCCAACGAAGTGGTGAAGGAACTCCTGACCGAAGGCTCCGCTACCCGCAACAAGTATATCACCTGGCTCGACCGCCTCGCCGACTTTGCCAACAATCTGAAAGATTCCAAGGGCAAACTTGTGCCCGTCATCTTCAGGATGTACCACGAGCACACCCAGGAATGGTCCTGGTGGGGCTCTTCCTGCACCACTGCGAGCGAGTTTACGGAGATGTGGAAACTGACCATACAGTATCTTCGCGATGTCAAGGGGGTGCACAATCTTCTCTATGCCATCTCTCCCCAGATGGACGGCATCTATACCAATCCTCAGGAGCGCATCCGCTACCGCTGGCCGGGGGACGAATGGGTGGATTTCATAGGGATGGACTGCTACCACGGCTCCAACAATCAGGCATTTGCCTCCAACCTGAAGGCCCTGGAGGCAGTTTCCGCCGCCAAGCGTAAGCCTTGCGGGGTGACGGAAGACGGCCTGGAAGGATTCACCCAGTCCGACTACTGGACGCGCTTCGTGGTGAACCCGACCGAAGGCCGCCGCATCTCGATGGTGACCATGTGGCGCAACAAATATGTGGGTAACGACGAAACCGACAAACATTATTTCAGCGTCTATCCCGGACATTCCTCCGAAAAGGATTTCCGCAAGATGTACGCCCTGGACCGTATCCTTTTCAGCAAAGACCTCCCGGACATGTACGCCATGCCGGCAGGATATGAAGTAAAATAAACGAATCAAGATATGACCGTAACACTCAAATCCACCCTTGCCCTAGCTCTGGCCCTGCTGTTGAGCGCGATGCTCCCTGCAGTGGCCCAGAATACCAGGACGGTGCACGGAAAGGTTGCCGATGAGGCGGGAGAACCGCTGATGGGGGCCGCCGTGCTGCTGCAGGGAACCACAAGAGGAGCGGTGACGGACATCGACGGCAAGTATTCCATCCAGGTGCCGGCCGGAGAAGTGAACTTGGAAGCATCCTTCATCGGATACCTTACCAAGACCTTCCGTATCGGCCCGTCTCAGGCTGTGCTCAACATTGTGCTCGAGCCGGACGTGAACCTGATGGACGAGGTTGTCGTGACCGCATTTGCCACTCAGAAAAAGGTGAACGTTACCGGCGCCATCAGCTCGGTGGGCGGCAGCGACATCCTGGCAACGCCGGTGTCGAACATCGCCAACGCGCTGATAGGTAATACCCCCGGTGTGGCGGGCCTCCAGACTTCCGGTGAACCGGGACGCAACGCCGCCGACATCCACATCCGAGGCATCTCCACCTACGGCAACGCCACTCCTCTCATCATCATCGATGGAGTAGAGCAGGCCAGTGAGCAGGCGTATGAGGAGTTCAATGCAATGGATGCCAACGAGATCCAGGGTATCAGCATCCTGAAAGATGCATCCTCCACCGCGGTCTATGGCGTGCGCGGAGCCAACGGCGTCATCATCGTCACCACCAAGCGCGGCTCGGTGGGCAAGCCCGTCATCAACTTCTCCGGCAACTACGGACTCACCTCCGCCACCCTGCTGCAGGAAGGCACCACCGCCTATGAATATGCCCTCTTCCGCAATGAGGCAATCCGCAACGAACAGAGAGGATACGCAGGCAACGAAGGCCTCTCCGCCTATATCTACGACGACTACGACCTCTGGAAGTTCAAGAACAACCGGGACTTCACTCCGCAGGAGGTGGATGCGATGACCGAGCTGACCGATGCCCAGAAGGAGCAGCTGAAGAATACCCCCGCGCTTTACTATGCCGATCATAACCTCTATAAGGAGATGTTCAACGGGGTGGCTCCGCAGTATCAGGCTAACCTGAATGTGAGCGGCGGCACCGACAAGGTCAAGTACTTCGTATCCTTCGGCTACTTCCGTCAGGAGGGTATCTCCCGTACAGTGGAATACTACGGCGCCAACACGGGATCGCTCTTCAACCGCTACAATTTCCGTTCGAACTTCGATATCCACATCACTCCGCGCACCACTCTCACGGTGAATACTGCCGGACAGTTCGGAGAGATGACAGGTCCCGGCAACGGAGCGGACGCCTACGATCTGGAAGCCCGCTACAAGATAATAATGCAGTACATTTATGACTGCAACCCCTTCATCAGCCCGGGCATAGTGGACGGCCACCTGATCAGCGGCTTCTCTGGCATCCAGGGCTCTCCCCAGAACCCTCTGGCGGCCAAGACCAACAGTAACATCGGCTTCCAGAACGCTCTCTACAACCTTCTGATGAGCGGTACTGCCACGGTCTATAACAGCCTGCTGGACAACACCATCCGCCTCACCCACGACTGCGACTGGCTGCTGCCCGCTCTCAAGGCGCACGCCACGGTGTCTTATCAAGACAATTACAACCGCTATGTGAAATACACCCCGTCGCTGCCTTCCTACTCTATCCAGCGCAACGCCGACAATCCTCTGGAATACGACTTCTTCGGCGGATCGATCGGAGCCGGCGCCTTCGAATCCTGGGGCTATTCCAACTGGAACAAACTCTATGTGGATGCCGGTCTGGATTGGGCGGGTACCTTCGGGAACCATAACTTCACCGCACTGCTTCTCGGCAAGGCCTCGAAGTACACCATGCCTTACGACAGCTACCACGTGCCTTCCGGCATCATGGGCTTCGTAGGGCGCATCACCTATAACTACGCGGACCGCTACATGGCGGAGTTCAACGTGGGTTACAACGGCACCGAGCAGTTCGCGGAAGGCAAGCGCTTCGGCCTCTTCCCCGCAATTTCCGCGGGATGGGTGCCCTCGCTTGAGCCTTGGTTCCCCAAGAACGACATTGTGAGTTTCGTAAAGCTGCGCGCTTCTTACGGCGAGGTCGGTAACGACCAGCTGGGCGCCAGCCGCCGCTATTACTATCTGCCGAATACCTGGAAACTCAACCAGAGCGGCTACTGGCTGGGCAATGCCGACGGCACATCCCCCAACGCCTACTATCCCGGCGCGGTCGAGGGCAGCCTCGGCAATCCGGATATCACCTGGGAGCGCGCCCGCAAATACGACGTGGGCCTTGAAACCAAGTACTTCCGCAGCCGCCTTTCCATCGACTTCGACTGGTTCTACGAGCACCGCGACAACATCCTCACTACCCTTGGCATCATCCCCGCAATCTACGGAGTGCCGCAGAGCGATGTGCCCCCGGCAAACGTGGGTATCACCACCAACAGAGGATATGAACTGGTGCTTGGCTGGAACGACCAGATAGGGGATTTCATCTACTCGCTGGGCGCAGATATCAGCTACTCCCGCAACCATATCGAGTATATGGCCGAGGCAGAGAATCCCTATCCCTGGATGAACAAGACCGGCCACATGATAGGCCAGCGCTACGGCCTGACCTCCGAGGGCCTCTTCAATACCCAGGCGGAACTGGATGCACGTCCGTTCAATACCTATACCGGCAATCAGGCCACTCTGGGAGACATCCGCTACAAGAGCCTGGACGGCAATGACGTGATCGACCAGAACGACGTGGGCCCCATCGGCTTCCCCAACTACGCCCTCTACCACTTCAGCATCAAGATGCGCGCGGGCTACAAGGGATTCGACGTGAAACTGCTCTTCACGGGCAGCAAGGATGGATCCTACTATCTGCCCAGCGGCTACACCATCCCCTTCTTCAAGAATGCGGGTAATGCCTGGAAGTGGCAGTACGACGGGCGCTGGACCGAAGAGAAATATCTCGCAGGCGAGGAGATTACCTTCCCCCGGGCCACCTACAGCGCCACGCCCAGCCACAACAACTACCTCGTGAGCGACTACTGGATGAAGAGCAGCGACCACATCAAGCTCAAGAATGTCGAGGTAGGCTACACCTTCAACATTGGCAACGGCACCGGAAACAACATCCTGCAGGCTTTGAGGGTGTATGTGAATGCCAACAATGTTTACACTTTCCGCAATGCGCTGACGCCTTACGGCATCGACCCCGAAACCACGGACGGCAGCACTTATGTGTATCCTCTTACCCGCGTCTTCATGGCGGGCGTAAGTTTCAGATTTTAACCGGATCCGCGTATGAAAAAGATAATCTTCATTTTCTTTGCCATCTGCCTGGTTAGTTCCTGCTCCCTCTTCCTGGAGAAGCCGGACACCACCGGCACAGTGGATCAGAATGCTGTTTTCTCGACAAGCAAGAACGCCGGATCCGCACTGATGAGTTGCTACCGTAACGTGCTCAAGCATGGATGGCCCGGAGGAATGGGCATAGGCCACTGCACCTTCGGCGCCATGAGCGGCGAGATTGGCCGCGGATATAGCTGGCACGCCAGTTACATCATCTCCCAGCAGGGGCTTTCGGTGAACGGATGCGACGGTTCCGATGCCGGCGCGGACAGCTATGCCAACAGCTGGGCCTTCATCCGCCAGTGCTGGCTCGTGAACGAGAATATCGACAAAGTCGAGGGCGTCTCCGATGGCGACAAGGCCATCGTGAAGGCAGAAACTCTCGGCCTCATCGCATACCGCTACATGGGAATGTTCTACCGCTACGGCGGAGTGCCCATCGTGCGTAAATCCTTCTCCGCAACCGATGACCTGACCGCGCCTCGTGCCAGTGTGCAGGAGGTGGTAGATTACATCTGCGAGCTTTGCGACGCCGCATACGCCGTGCTCCCCGAGAAGTGGGATGCAGCAAATACCGGCCGCCTCACCAAGGGCGCTGTGCTGGCGATCAAGGGGCGCACCCTGCTCTTCGCAGCAAGGCCGCTTTTTAACAGCGAAACCCCTTACCTCGACAACGGCTCCCACAACGACCTTATTTGTTACGGAAACTATGACAAGGAGCGCTGGAAGGCTGCCATCGATGCCAATGAGGCCGTTCTGGCCTGGGCGGTGGATGCCGGAGTGGAACTCCTGAATACCGGTGGCGCAGGTGAAGGCCAGCCCAACCCCAACGCATTCGATGATTATGGCAAGGCCACCTCGGTGTTCTCCAACCCGGAAATCATCCTCGCCTATAAACTCGGGCAACAGGAGGGCTGGGAGCCTCTGGTGAACTACCTTTGCTGCTCGGCACACCAAAGTGTCAGCCGCTTCGACACCGATGCCAACGGCGTGCTCACCAATCACCTCGAAAAGTATTATGCGGCCGACGGAAGCGAGATTTCCTGGCCCAAGATAGGGGAAACGGTGCCTCACGTGGGTGGAGAATGGACCACCAAGGTGCTCTCCCTCGAGCCTCGTGCCCACGCGGACATCAAGTTCGGAGGTTTCGACTCCGACAATAACCCCGGGGACTATTACTGGTCCAATGCTGGATGGAACCGCGGCGGTTATGCGGCCGACAAGGGCAAGGCCTCATCCTTCCCGGATCCTATAAACGACGAAAAGGGATGCGGCGAGCGCACCAAGTTCTTCTACCACGCGGGCAGCCGCACCTGGTGCGAACCCCCGCTCTTCCGCCTCGCCGAAACCTATATGAACCTGGCGGAGGCCTACAATGAATATGGCAACACTACCAAGGCCCTCGAAAACCTGAACAAGGTGCATAACAGGGCTGGTCTGCCCGCCATCACCGAAACCGACCAGGTCAAACTCCGGGCGATTATCCAGCGCGAAGACGCCATCGAGTTCTTCTGCGAGAACCACCGTTACTTCGACGCCAAACACTGGAAACTTCCGGATATCGCAAACGGCATCTGCGGCGGCCCCATGCGTATGCTGCAGTTCAATATCAAGAACGACGATGCTGCCACCTGGCCTTATGCATCCAAATGGATCGACAGCTGGTGGGATTCGGTCGTGTATAATTTCTACTGGAGCGACGCGATGTTCCTTGAGCCTCTTCCCCAGACGGAAGTGAACAAGGGCACCACGGTGCAGAATCCCGGTTACACCAAATAAAGGAGGAACGCTATGAAAAGGATCATTTACATTATTCCGATCATCGCAGCGGCCCTCCTGAGCCTGAACGCTCACGCGCAGGATTACAGCACCGCCGCGGTCAGCACGGCCACGGGCGATGAACTCTACAAGAGAATCGATGCCAACCTTACCAACACCTTCACCGGTGCCTTCCCCGGGCTTGTCCTGCTCCATGGCTCCGGCGAATTCGGCAGCAACAACGCCAGCTATCTCATCCGCGGGATGGGAAGCTACGGCCTTGGCACCTGGAATCAGGCACGCATCTTCGTGGATGGATTCGAGGTGAACATAGATTATATGTCTTCCATCTCCCCGGCGGAAATCGAGAAGGTGGAGGTGCTGAAGGATGCCGCCGCCCTGGTGCTCTACGGAGAGAGGGGAGCGAACGGCGTCATCAACATCACCACCCGCAGAGGCAAGGCTGGAGAATCGAAGCTGAACGCCCGCGTCCGCTATGGAGTGCAGGCGCCCACGGTGCTGAACAAGCCCCTCGGAGCCTATGACTACGCAAATCTCTACAATCAGGCCGTCTCGAACGACAAGGGCATGGTCTGGTCGCCTGTCTACAGCCAGGAGCAGCTGGATGCATGGAAGAGCGGCAAGGGCACCGATACCGACTGGTACGGCGAGGCTCTCAGGAAGAGCGGCAGTTTCATGGATGCAGACATCATCCTCAGCGGAGGATCGCAGGCGGCGCGCTACAACGTGAACCTGGACTACCTCGGCAACAAAGGTCTGCTGAATACGATGGATACGGATTCCACCCGCAACCTGGGTTACCAGCGCTTCAATGTGCGCGCGAATCTTGACTTCAGCGTGCTGAAGATATTTGAAGTGCGGATGGATATAGGTGGGCGCATCGAAACCCTGCACCGCCCCAACTATTCCGTCTCCTCGCTCTTCTCGAATCTGGCGAAGTATCCTTCCAACATCTACCCGGTGTTCGATGATGCCGCGGGAACCCGTTACAGCGGCACCGCGGTCTATCCGAACAACCCCTACGCCAGCGTGAACGGCCTCGGGTGGTTCTCGGTGAAGGCGCGCAGCCTCCAGACTAATCTCTCGGTGAAGGAACGGCTGGATATGATAACCAAAGGACTTTGGATGGAGCAGGCGGTATCTTTCTACAGCTACACCCTCAGCACCTATTCCAAGACTCGCAATTACGCCCGCTGGAACAACGGTTCCACCACTACTACCGACGAGACTACCACCATCACCGCGAGCGGATATGGCTCCGCGGGGATGCAGGATTGGAAGCAGGGGAGGCTGACCGCAGGCTACGACAACTCCTTCGGGGATCATAACCTGAGCGCACGCCTGAACTATGGCATCTCCGCCTACAAGGGCGACGGATACTTCTCCTTCAAGTATAACACCTTGAACCTGAACGGCCTGGTGCACTACGACTACGCCCACCGCTACATCGCGGAAGTGGGCTTCTCGGAGTATGGCAATGACGCCTTCGCACCAGGACACCGCTGGCACTTCTATCCTGCCGTTTCGGCCGCCTGGGTGGCCTCCAATGAGGACTTCCTGAAGAATGCCTCGTGGCTGCAGTTCCTGAAGGTTCGCGGCTCTGCAGGCTTCAGCGGCGCTTCCGAGTCGAAGGCGACCAATATCCTGAACGACTTCAATTCCAATGGCCGCTACCTCTACAAAGACTATTACACCTACAGCTACATCGGGGCATTCTACATGGGCTCTCCGGCCGAGTGGCAGAATTCCCTGGTGCCGATGTTCACTCCTAACGAAGACATCCGCCCCGAGAAGAGCCTGAAACTCAACGTTGGTCTGGATGCGGTCCTCTTCCAGGGCCTGAAGCTGACCGCCGATGCATTCATCGACCAGCGCACGGACATCCTCACTCTGGATTCCTCGCTGATGGGCTATTATGGCAAGCAGTATTCCTTCTCGAACATAGGAGAGATGAACAGCCGCGGCTTCGAATTCTCCGCGGAGTATTCCGGAAAGGCAGAGGAGCTCGAGTATAGCGCCGGCGGAGCCATCTGCCATAGCACGAACACTATCGTGAATATGGCGGAAGTGCCCCCGGCAAATGCGTTCAGCGCTCAGACCGGCAGGCCCTACGGCACGTTCATCGGCCTGGTGGCCCAGGGGTTCTACGGAGTGAATGATTTCGACGACGACGGCAAGCTGGTGGCCGGCAAGGCGATTCCCGCATTCGGTGCGGTGCAGCCCGGTGATATCAAGTATATGGATTTGGACGGCAACGGCGTCATCGACCAGAATGACATCACCCGAATCGGCCGCAGCTGGATTCCTGAATGGACCTTCAATTTCGGCGGCAAACTCGCCTGGAAGGGCTTCGACCTGGAAATCATGTTCCAGGGCGTGGCCGGGGTGAGCATCAACCTGCTGGACAACTGGAACCAGACGGTGGCGTTCATCGACAATGGCAATGCCTATGCCCTCGCAAAGGGTGCTTGGGCATATTACCCTGTACAGGGGATAGATACCCGGGCAACCGCCACCTATCCCCGACTCACCACCCAGAGCAACCAGAACAACTATCGCTTGAGCACCTTCTGGCTGAAGGACGGCTCGTTCGTGAAGTTGCGCAATCTGGAGCTGGGGTACACTATTAAAGAGGGAATGCGCGTTTTCATCAACGGGCAGAACCTGTTCTGCATCAGCCCGCTGCTAAGTGAATACAATCTGGATCCGGAGAACGCATCCGGAATGTATCCTCAGTTGAAGAGTTTCAACGCTGGCATTTCAATGACCTTCTAAACCCCGAAAGAGATGAAAAAGAATATACTGATTCTCCTTGCGCTCGCGGCATTCACTGCTGCATCCTGCGACAAATTCCTCGATACGGGGCTGGATATCAAGGCCACTTCGGAATCGCTTGCCACCAACCGCGGCAGCATCTGGAGTTTCGCCAATGCGTTCTACACCCCGATGATTTCCGGTTATTCGGTAATCGACGGCAACCTCTTCGCTTCGGCTTCGGACGAGGCCGAGCAGACCTCAGCGTCCTGCACCGTGATCTACTTCAACAAGGGGATGCTGAACAGCAGCGTGAATCCTCTCTGGACCTACTACAACAACTGCTACGAGGGCATACGCGCAGCCAATTACTTCCTGGATTATGTGGCAGATGGAAAAGGTGTAGCCCTGCTGGAAATGAACCGCAACCTGATTACGGATGCCGTGAATTACCAGCGCGACCTTGCTTCGTTGAACTGGTATATCGCAGAAGCCCACGTGGCCCGCGCCTACTACTATGCCGAGCTGATCAAGATGTATGGCGGCGTTCCCATTGTGGAGCAGACGCAGAAGGCCTCCGGCGGTGTGAAGATCCCCCGTTCGACTTATGAGCAGTGCGTGGAATACATAGTTAATGAAATAGACGACTGGAAGGATAAATTGGCGGATTCCTGGAAAGAGAATGCCGGTTATGAAGGACGCCTGACCCGTGGCGCCGCAATGGCCATCAAGGCCCGTGTGCTTCTCTATGCGGCAAGCCCCCTCCACAATCCTTCCCACGACATCACCAAATGGCAGAGGGCTGCCCAGGCGGCGGCGGAGCTGATTTCGGATCCGCTGCTGAACTATGGTCTGGATCCTGACTACGAATCCTACTTCCGAGGCAGCAACTCCCTGAACTCCAAGGAGTCCATCTACATCATCCGGAGGGCGAATACCAACGATATGGAGAAAAACAACTATCCTATCGCCACCTCCGGCGGCAAGAGCGGGGTTTGTCCTACCGAGAATCTGGTTTCCGCCTATGAATACATCGGCACAGCTAATCCCGCGGATCCCTATGCCAACCGCGACCCTCGCCTCCAGGCATCGGTCGTAGTGAATGGGAGCGACTGGAACGGCCGCATCATTGCCGAGGCACCGGGCGAGACCGATGACATGGCTGCCGCCAACGCCAGCAAGACCGGCTATTACCTCAAGAAGTTCCTCACCGACGGCCTGAACCTTACTCAGGATCAGAAGGCCCAGCACAACTGGGTGGCCTACCGTTGGGGCGAGGTGCTGCTGAATTATGCCGAGGCGATGAATGAGGCCTACGGTCCTTCTGCGGTGCCGTCCGGATATCCCATGAGCGCATCCGCCGCCCTCAAGCAGGTGCGGGACCGCGCCAGCGTCAGCCTTCCTCCCGTCAGCGCCGCCACTGTGGACTCCTTCCGCGAGACGGTGAAGCGCGAGCGCCGGGTGGAACTGGCCTTCGAGGACCATCGCTACTGGGATCTTCTCCGTTGGAAGGATGCCGCCACCGTGCTGAACAAGCCCGTAAAAGGCGTGAAGATACGCCGCAGCGGCAGCAGCTACACCTATACTACGGTAGATGTGGCCCCCCGCACATTCAGCAATGCAAACTACTACCTGCCCTTCATGCGTTCCGAGATCCAGAATTCGGGCGGCACGCTGGAGCAGAACCCAGGATATTAGATTATAACCAATAAAAGTATAATGATATGAAAAAGGCAATCAACATTATCTTTACCGTGCTTGCCACGCTGGCAGTGCTCAACTGCGGCGGAACGGTAGAAGTGCCCGACATTCCTGAAGAGAAGCCAGAGAAGCCTAATCCGGGGCCGGAAGAGCCGGAAGATGAAGGCTTCGGCGGCGATGTGACTTTCACCGCCACCATAGAATCCCTTTCCGATGGCAGCCAGCCGTCCTGGAAGAAGGGTGAGACTATCTCCGTTTTCGACGGTGAGTCTGTGGTTAAAGCAACTAACACGGCGGACGATGGCCCTGTGGCCAAGTTTCCTGCCACCATCAAGAAGAAGACCGAGGCGATTTTCGCCCTCTCTCCTTCGGTAGAAGGCATACGGCCCACCACGACATCAGTCAATCTGGAAATCCCCGCCACGCAGACCGTAGGTTCCGAGCCCGTGAACTACCGGGTTGCGAAGGGCAAGAGCGACCTGCTCTATTTCCGCAATCTGGTGGCCAAGGTGCAGTTCACCATCGGCATGGAGAATGTGACATCCGTGCTGTTCAAGCCCGCCGGTGACGTGAAACTTGCCGGAAGTATCAACGTGGATTATTCCGGAGAAAACCCTGTGGTGAGCGCTTCTGTTTCCAACGTGGAACTCAAGGGAGAATTCAAGAAGGGAGATACTTATCAGATAGTTCTTGCTCCCGCAGATCTTTCCGGATTCACCGTAGAGATCTACAACGGCGACAAGGTTGTCGGTCATGTGGATGGTGCTCAGACCACTCTGGCCCCGGGCGCAACCCTGAACCTCTCCGAAATCAAGGAAGACAATCCTGTTTATCAGATAACCCACATGTGGCTGTTCGGAGGCACCATGCCCGAGTGGAGCTGCACCGCTGTGTTCGATATGTTCAGCAAGGCGGAGCAGTTCAATAACGAGGATGGTCGCGGCCTGAATGCCCTCAAAGACAACTACCTGGTGTTCAACTCCGACGGCACCTTCCGCAACTGGGCCGGCGAAGACCAGCGCAACTGGTGGTTCGTGTATGACGGCGCCTACAATTCTGAAGGCGGTGTGGATGTGGATCTCAAGCAGTTCTACGATGTGCTGCCGCGCTCCACTGCAACGTACACGATCGACGCCGAAAACAAGGTGGTATTCACCATGCCCGACGGATCTACCCGCAACGCGACTCTGGTTCCTGCTGGCAATTATCTGATGCCGCAGACCACCGAGAACGGCGGTTCCGGCCAGTATGTTACCATCACCGAGCAGGCTCTTCTCTTCGAGATCACCGGCGGCCGCGATGTCTATAACAATGATATCATCTACAAGGATTACTGGCGCATCTGCGCACATCCTCGCGCACTCTTTATAGAGATCAAGAAAGTGGATGAAGGATTCGTGATTCCCGCATCTGCCTGCACCACTGACGAAGATTTCGAGTACATCCCTCCGACCTACGACTTTGACTGGTCGACGCTCCCCGGCGTGTGGAATCTCTATGGAGAGAACAGGACTGGCACCACCGATGCAGACAAGTCATATGGCCTCTGGGTAAACGGCGGATCGGGCAACGACCCGGCATTCATCAGCCCCATCAACAAATCTTGGTGCTGGAATGATTCTCTCCTTAGCGAAATCGACAACACCCTGACCATCAGCATTACCGGTATGTCCGGCACTGCGGCCACCGGCACCATCAAGTGGGAAGCCGGCCCGGACGGAGGCTTCTGGGATTGCATATGGAAGAGCACCGGCGCAGATCTGTCCAACTACTTCAGTCCTCTGCCTAAGGGCCAGAGCACCGTCCAGGTGGATCTTACAACTCAGGAAATAGTAATCGGCGACAACCTGAAGCCTCGCTTCCTGTTGCCCGGCGTGCATACCTTCACATGCGACAAGCGTCTGGAAATCCCCAGCAATTGCTTCGGCCTGGGCTTCCACATCATGGATGCAGTCCCCGTGAACGAATCCGCGCACTGGACCGACGTCGACCGCTTCGTCAACGCCCCGCTGGATTACGTTATGATCTTCCAGAAGAAGTAAAAAGATGAACTCCTAGTTCTTTCTGCGGATACCGCGGAGTTCGTGAGTATCGGTGGTGATGACCATCTCGATCCTCTTGTTCGAGGACGATGAGGTTATCACCACCTTTGCGTTTGCAAAGGCATCTCCTGCGAGGAAGGCGGAAATGGCCTGCTGGCGGTCGGTGTAGATGGGGCCGATGGGTTTCGAGCAGATGCCCTTGAGGCCGCGGTAGGCCACTTTTTCGGATTCCATCGCCCGGGTGATGTACTCCTGCATTATGTCGATGTAGGCGGGGAGATAGACGAGTTCGTCGCCTCCGGTCATCTCCGCGGGAGCGATGGGAATGCTCACCACGTCGAAGCCTTGCTTCAGCTGGTTTTCGTTGTCGGGATCACCGCCCTTGGAGAGGGTCATGTAGGTGAAATCGTTATCGAATGTGAAGCGGATGAAATAGTAGAGGTCGGTGTAGCGGTCGCGGGTATAGTCTGCGACTGAGCAGAACTCATATGGCGAAACCATCCAGCGGCTGCTGATCTCTTCTTTCAGCACCACATTGAATAACTCCTGCCCGGTGAGAACTATGCGGGTAGTGCGGGAAGGAAAGTCTTCCAGACGTGCTCTGCGGGTATAAACCTTGCCTTCGCCGTAGGCGGCGATATTGCAGATAATCAGCAGTGCGACAAGCAAATATTTTTTCATCATATCTCTCACAAGGGCAAATTTACACTTTATTTTATTATTTTTGTAATCTTATGAGTGAGTATATTGTATCTGCACGCAAGTACCGCCCGGACTCTTTCGAGACCCTGATAGGGCAGGATAATATCGCCAGGACCCTGAAGAATTCCATTCTCCGCGGCCAGCTGGCGCATGCCTACCTGTTCTGCGGCCCCCGCGGCGTCGGCAAGACGAGCACGGCCCGTATCTTTGCCAAAACCATCAACTGCATGCATCCGTCTGCAAATATGGAGCCATGCGGCGAGTGTGAATCCTGTGTATCCTTCGCGGAGGGCAGGTCCTACTGCATATACGAGCTTGACGCCGCCTCCAACAACAGCGTTGAGGATATCAAAACTCTGATGGAGAAAGTGCAGATTCCTCCTCAGGTCGGTAACTACAGCGTGTATATCATCGACGAGGTGCATATGCTCAGCCAGGCGGCATTCAACGCCTTCCTCAAGACGCTGGAGGAACCCCCGTCATACGCTATCTTCATTCTTTGCACCACCGAAAAACACAAGGTGCTGCCGACCATCCTTTCCCGCTGCCAGACCTACGATTTCAACCGCATCGGCATTTCCGACATGGTGCGTAATCTCCGCGGCATCGCGGATAAAGAAGGGGTGAAGGTGGATGATGAATCTTTGCACGTGATTGCTCAGAAGGCGGATGGCGCCATGCGCGATGCGCTCACCATCTTCGACCAGACCGTGGCCTTCTGCGGCAACGATATCCACTATGCCGATGTGATCCGCAATCTCGGCGTGCTGGACTATGAATATAGTTTCTCCCTGGTGGAGAACTTCCTGGTGAAGGACTATGCCTCGGCTCTGCTGGGCTTCAACGATATCCTTTCGAAAGGCTTCAATGCCTTGCACTTCGTTTCCGCCCTCGGCGAGCATTTCCGCAATCTGCTGGTGGCGCGTACGGGTGGGCTGGATTCCCTGCTGGATCTGCCTGATTCGCTCAAGGCAAAGTATCGTGAGCAGGCCTCCCGCTGCAGCCTGAAGTTCATCTACGATGCGCTCGGGATAATTACTGATTGCGAGGCCGGGTATAAGGCCAGCACCAATCAGAGGCTGCATATCGAATATGCCCTGATGAAGTTGGCGTTCCTCGGCGGCATACCGGAAAGCGCGACTGTCATTCCGAACGCAGTGAAGGAACCTGCCGCTCCCGGTCCCGTGGCGGCTAAATCTTTGAATATCAGCGAAAAGGCAATGTCTCTCCCCGCTGAAAACAAGGGGGAGGCAATAGCCCAAAGAGTTGATAATCAGCAAGATATCCGCCATCCTCAAAAACCGTCAGACGATGAAGTCATAGAACTTCTGGAGGTAGATACCGTTCCGGAGATGCCGGAACCGGCAGTCGCGCCTGCAGAAGTCCCCGCGGCCGAACCGGCAGATAAAGAAACTGCAAAAGTGGCGGCGCCAAAGCGTAGCAGCCGCGCCAAGGCCGTGATGTCCGGGCTGCTGGCCGGTGACGATGAGGCTACTGTTGGCGCATCCCATGCCGGAGAAACTGCCGCCCCCGCCCCGGACCAGCTTCCCTCAGAGGAAGCCATCCGCGAAAAATGGCCTGAACTTGTGAAGGAATGCGCAGCCGGCAAGGCCCGCCTCCACAATGCCCTCAGCACCACCACCCTCACCATAGATGAGTCCGAAGGCTTCAAGAATGTCAGTTTCGAGGTGACCAACGAAGCCCAGAAGAAATGGATAGAGGATGGCCTCCTCCACACTATGGAAAATAGTTTCGCCCGCATACTCGGCAGCGGCAAGGTGCGTCTCTACGTCACCGTCAAGCCCTTCGAGAAGGTGGAACACAAAGTTTATATGCCAGCCGAAAAGGCACAGGAATTGATGAACAGCAACCCGGAGGTCCTGCATCTTGTAAAAGACCTGGGCCTCGATGCCAACTAGGATTATATGAAACTCCGCTGCGAAAATCTGGTAAAGAAATACGGCGTACGCACCGTCGTGAAGGGTGTGTCCATGGAAGTTAACCAAGGCGAGATCGTCGGCTTCCTCGGCCCCAACGGTGCCGGCAAGACCACCAGCTTCTATATGATTACCGGGCAGATCGTGCCCAACGAAGGACGTATCTTCCTGGACGACGAGGAACTCACGGGCCTCCCCATGTACAAGCGTGCGCAGAAGGGCGTGGGCTATCTCCCGCAGGAGGCATCCGTCTTCCGCCGCCTGAGCGTGGAGGATAACATCCTCTCTGTTATGGAGATGACCGGCATGAACAAGGCTGCAAGGCTGGAGCGTATGGAGCAGCTGATCGACGAATTCAACCTCTCCAAGGTGCGCAAGAGCCTGGGAATCCAGCTTTCCGGTGGTGAACGCCGCCGCTGCGAAATCGCCCGGGCACTGGCAATCGACCCCAAATTCATCCTTCTGGACGAGCCCTTCGCGGGAGTCGACCCCATCGCTGTGGAGGACATCCAGTATATCATCGCAAAACTCAAATACCGCAATATCGGAGTCATCATCACCGACCATAACGTGGGTGAAACGCTGGCAATCACGGACCGCGCCTACCTCCTCTACGAAGGCACTATCCTCCAGCAGGGCACGCCAGAATCTCTCGCCGGAGACGAAGACGTCCGCACCAAGTACCTAGGCTCCGGCTTCGTGCTGAAGCGTTCCGTCTCGGTGGAGAGGGCTCAGAGGGAGCATGAGGCACAGCTGGCGGCCGCGAAGGCAGCAGCCAAGGCAGCTGAGACAGCAAATAAGGAGGAAGAATAATGAAAATTCTAGTAATAGACGACGAGCGCGCGATACGCAATTCGCTCAAGGAAATACTTGCCGACGAAGGCTACGAAGTGGATCTTGCCGAAGACGGCGCCCAGGGCATGGACCTGCTCTCCAAAGACCACTACGATGTCGTCTTCTGCGATATCAAGATGCCTGTGAAAGATGGAAACGAGGTACTGGATTTTGTGCGTGAGGAGGGGATAGATTCCGCTATGGTCATGATCACCGGCCACGGGGATCTGGAAACTGCCATCGACTGTATCAAGCGCGGGGCTTTCGATTATATACCCAAACCGCTGGACCTGAACCGCATCCTTATCACCGTTAAGAACGCTTCCGAACGCACTATCCTGGTAAAGGACAACAAGGTGCTGAAGAAGAAGGTTTACGGGCAGCAGATGGTGGGCTCTTCCGCCGCTTTGCAGCAGATAAGGGATATGATCGCGAAGGTGGCTCCCACCGATGCGCGCGTGCTGATCACCGGCGCGAACGGCACTGGAAAGGAACTCGTCGCCCGCAGCCTGCATCAGCAGAGCGAGCGCAGCGCGATGCCTTATATCGAGGTCAACTGCGCAGCCATCCCCTCGGAACTCATTGAAAGCGAGCTTTTCGGGCACGAAAAGGGTTCTTTCACATCCGCCATCAAGCAGCATAAGGGCAAATTCGAGCAGGCCGACGGCGGCACCCTTTTCCTCGACGAGATAGGGGATATGTCGCTGGCCGCCCAGGCAAAGGTGCTGCGCGTGCTGCAGGAGAAAAAGCTCTCCCGAGTGGGTTCTGACAAAGATATTCAGGTGGATGTGCGCGTGATTGCGGCCACCAACAAAGACCTCCTGAAGGAGATAGAGGAGAAGCGTTTCCGCGAAGACCTTTACCATCGTCTGAGCGTCATCCTCATCAAAGTTCCTACCCTGGACGAGCGTAAGGAAGATATCCCCGAGCTGGTGAATTATTTCGTGGAGCAGATTTGCTCCGAGAACGGCAAGAGCGTGGTGCCATTCAGCGACGAGGCTGTCAAATTGCTTCAGGCTCGCCACTGGCCCGGCAATATCCGCGAACTCCGCAATGTGGTGGAGCGCCTCCTGATCCTCGGAGGCAATCCCATTTCTGCAAAAGATGTAACTGATTTCGTATGATAGCAGTACCCGATATCATCATCGCCGTGGACGGATGGTCTTCCACTGGCAAAAGCACTTTCGCCAAGCTTGTGGCGAAGCAGTTTGGTTTTCTTTACCTCGATTCCGGTGCAATGTACAGGGGCGTGACCCTGCTTGCGATGGAGAAGGGCCTGATCGGCCCCGACGGCATCGACGAACCCGGTCTCAAGAAGGCGCTGGCTGCAGGCTTCGATCTGCATTTCGAGCGTCCGGAGGATGGCGCGACGCGCCTTTTCAGCGGCGAGCGCGACATTGAAAAGGAGATACGCACTATGGAGGTTTCTTCCAACGTGAGCCCGATCTCTGCCGTGCCGTTTGTGCGCAGTTGGGTGGATGAACGCCTGCATGCTTTCAGCGTGAAGGGGCGGGTGATTATGGATGGCCGCGATATCGGCACCACCGTTTTCCCCGCTGCGGAACTGAAAATATTCATGACCGCGAGCGATGAGGTGCGTGCTCAGCGCCGCTTCGACGAGTTGGTGGCCAAGGGGACTCCCGCCACCATGGATGAGGTGATGAAGAATCTCAAGGAACGTGATTACATCGATTCGCATCGCGAGACTTCGCCGTTGAGGCGTGCAGAGGATGCGTTCGAGCTGGATAATTCCGATATGAATCTGCACGAGGAGCTGGTTTGGATCCTGGGTCTGATTCAGGGCAGGTTCGGTATTCTTGGCTGATGACCGTAGAGATAGACAGTAATTCCGGTTTCTGTGGGGGAGTGATCCGGGCGATCGGTGGCGCGGAGAAGTTCCTTGCAGAGAAGGGGACGCTATTTTCTCTTGGGGCTATTGTTCACAATGAAGCTGAGTTGTCGAGGCTTCAGCATAAAGGTTTAATTACAATAGATTCTTTAACCGCTGCGCCGGCGTCTTTCACCGTCTCGCCAAAAGAAGGCTCGCCGGCAAAAGCGCCGGTCTCCGCGGCGAAAACGCTACTGATCCGAGCCCACGGTGAGCCGCCAAGGACCTATGAATTGGCGCGGGAGAAGGGTTTCGAGGTGATTGATTTCACCTGCCCCGTGGTGCTGAAGATCCAGAAGAGCATTCGGGAGGCGAGTCGGAGGCATTCTCCTGACGGGCAGATAGTCATTTTCGGAAAGATAGGCCATGCAGAGGTGTTGGGGCTGGTCGGGCAAGTGGACGGCAAGGCTATAGTGGTGGAGGATGTGCCGCAGTTGGAGGCAGCTATCGATTCCGGCGAGATTGATGTCGCCAGGCACATAGATGTCTTTTCCCAGACCACCAAAAGCCCTACGGGATACGAGCAGCTCTGCAATTATCTGGCATCCACGATGGCTGCCCCCGGGCTTCTCGAAGTGCACAATACAATTTGCAGTCAGGTCGCATCCCGCCACAAGGAATTGATGGATTTCGCCCGCAGGCACGACATAATCGTATTCGTGGCAGGCAAGGAGAGCTCGAACGGACACGTGCTTTGCAATCTGTGCGCCGGCGAGAATCCGCGGACGCATCTGGTCGGTTCAGCTGCCGAAATCGACCCTTCCTGGTTCAGGCCGGAAGACTCCGTTGGAGTGTGCGGTGCGACATCTACCCCCAAATGGCTGCTGGAAGAAGTGGCGGGGCATATCAAAAATTTGCATTAATCCGGCAGAATCATTATTTTTGCGCGTTATACTTGAAACTAATTAATTGATACATATATGGCAACAACAGCTGATTTCAAAAACGGCCTCTATCTGAATTACAATGGTAAGCCTTGCATGATCGTATGGTTCCAGCACGTTAAACCCGGCAAGGGCCCCGCTTTCGTCAAGACAAAACTGCGTAACCTCGAGAACGGCCGCATCCTCGAAAATACTTTCACTGCCGGTGCAAAGATCGAGACCATCAACGTGGAGCGCCGCCCCTATCAGTTCCTTTATGGCGATGAGGACGGATTCAACTTCATGCACGAAGAGACCTATGAGCAGATCCATCTTCCGCACGATGTAGTGGAGAATTCCGACCTTATGAAGGAAGGCCAGCACGTGGAAATGATGTTCGTGGCCGACGAAGAGCGTTGCCTCACCTGCGAACTCCCGACCTATGTGACCCTCGAGGTTACCTATGCCGAGCCTGCAGTTAAGGGCAACACCGCCTCCACTTCTGCTTTGAAGGAAGTCACCCTCGAGACCGGCGCCAAGATCATGGTTCCCCTCTTCATCAACCAGGGCGACGTCATCACCGTCAACACCACCGACCGTTCCTACGGCCAGCGTGTTTAGCATATCCGCTTACACATTTCAGCGCTCCGTTTCTGGCAAAGAATTTGCATTGGGAACGGGGCGTATGCGTTTTATGTTCAAGGCTTTTCTGGCAGCGACCATCATGCTGATGTCCGTTCTTGGGGCGAAAGCTCAGAGCGGCAGTTACGATGTGTTCATCCCTATCTCAAAGTACCTCTCCCAGGGTAATGCCGAGGCACTTTCTGCATGGTTTTCCGAGAATCTGGATATTACCGTGCTTTCCAAGGGAGGCAATTCCAGCAAGATCCAGGCGCGACAGATCGTCAATTCTTTCTTCAACTCCCATACCCCCCGGTCGTTCGAAGTCACCTATACCGCAGGGCGTGCCAACATGAAGTACGCTCTCGGCAATTTGAATGCCGGTGGAGAAACCTACCTTGTGACAATCTTCGTTTACTGTGCGGATGATAAAAACGAAATCCAGCAGTTCAAGATTGAGCGAGTGCAGTAGCCGTTTTGCGTTATGAAATTGATTCTGCTGACCGTGGGAAGGACGGACGTGCCATGGGTACGCAGCGGGCTGGAACTCTATACCGCCCGGCTGCAGCATTATGTGCGTTTCGAGTTGAAGGAGATACCGGAGTTGAAGAACGCGGCCTCCCTCAGCGAGGAGCAGATCAAAACCAAGGAGGGCGCATTGATTCTGAAAGAGACGGAAGGGATGGAGATGATTCTCCTCGACGAGCACGGCACCGAGTTCCGTTCGCTGGAGTTTGCTAAGGAGATTCAAAACCGCATGAACCGAGGCGGGAAAGACATCTGCTTTGTCATCGGCGGAGCATATGGATTCAGCCCCGAGGTGTATGCCAAAGCTTCCGGGAAGATATCCCTCAGCAAAATGACCTTCTCCCATCAAATGGTTCGAACGATTTTTGCTGAGCAGTTATACCGGGCGTTTACTATTATTAAAGGTGAACCTTATCATCACGAATGAACAGGCGTAAGATAATGGATATTGTGGCGGCCTGCCTTCTGGCAGTCAGCCTGCTGCTGGTGGGGCTTTCTAGCATCGGCAGCTATCCATCACGCCAGTCCGAAGTCGCCGCCCGCAGGCTCGAGAGGAATGTCAACCGCCGCATGGCGGAGATGGACCGTTATGTGCAGAAGGCCCTGGAGACCCCTGCAGGGGAGTGGATGGAACTGGATGACCTGCCGTCGGATATGGTCATCTATCGCTATGTGAACGATTCCCTCCAGAGCTGGCGCAACCGTTTCCCCGTGTTGAACGATGATGTGCAGACCGGGATGGTTTTTGATGTGATTTCCAATCCACGCGCTCCCGGAAGGTCACCCCTGGCTGCAATTGGAAAGGATGTGTCCTTTATCAACCTCGGTCCCAAGTGGTACCTGGCCAAGGCTGTGGACAGCACCAACGTGCGGATCGTGGCCGGCCTGGAGCTCGTGAACACGAACATCGAGGAATCCCGGCCCTATACAATCCAGCCAATATCCTACAGTGAAGGCAAGGAGGTCTGTGTGGATGGAGTGCCCAAGTTCAAACTGGTGGGCGAATCCACGGATTCATCCTCCCCGGTCAATCCGGTGATGCTGCTGATGGGGCTTATCTTTTTCGCCCTGAGCGCCTTCGTGTTCCTGTATTCGAAACCTACGCTTCAGCGTTTCTGGGTGGCATTCGTGCCCATCATCCCGATTATGATGGTCCTGCAGGCCTGGGGGCGCAATATGGCCAACGATGTCCCTCTCTTCTCGCCAACGGTATATGCCGACTCCGGCCTGTTCTATTCCCTGGGAGCGCAGTTCAATTACCTGGCGGCGATACTCTTGTCGGTCGCATTCCTGTATGTGGTGAGAAGGGACATATTCCGCCGTCTCCGCACCCGTAATTCGAGGATAATGTGGACGGTGCTCATCATCACCGCCGCAATCGGGGTGCTTTGCTATACCTTCTTCGCGCTGAAGAGCATAGTGCTGAACTCCAACATCGCCCTGGAGCTCTACAAGCCGGAGGATTTCAGCGTGATCAGCGGTGCCGTCATCTTCTCTTACATCCTCCTTCTGACGGCAGTGATAATGCTGCTTCAGATGCTCACGCCGGTGTTTTCGCGCCGTCCAGCCATCCGCATCGCACTCTCCGTATTCGGTGCTCTGCTCTTCGTGGGCACTACCGCGGTGCTGGGGCTCAGGAAGGAACAGGCGAGCATGGAAGTATGGGCCAGGAGGCTGGCAGTCAGCCGCGATATCTCGCTGGAGATGCGCTTGCGCACGGTGGAAGACCGCATCGCAACGGATCCTCTGATTGCATCCCTGTCGGTGCTCAACAATGGCGGCGCCAGCATCAGCAGCAGGCTGGAAGAAAGCTACCTGCGCCGCATCATGAGAGACTACGACGTCACGGTGTCGCTGAATCCGGACGATTTCGTGGTGGCGAACAATGCCGAGCCGATAGCGCCCGACTCCCACTTCCGCTTCGTGGACACTGGGAACGGGTTTGTAAATTACGTGGGTGTCTTCTTCTACCGCATCGGGAACTATGGAATCAGCCGAGTGATGATCAAAGTGGGGCAGAAGATGGGATGGAAAATCAGCGGATACGCCAGCATTATCGGGCCTACCCTGCCAGGAGAGGTGCTCATCCCCGCAAAGTACTCATTTGCCCGCTATGATGAGGGGAAACTGCTGACATTCAAAGGGAACTTCGCTTATTCGGTGAAGATGGACGGGAGCTGGGGGAGCGAGGCCCGCGTCCGGCAGAACAATTGGGTGCATTTCATCTACCCGGTGACATCCACCGAAACCGTGGTCATCTCCCGCCAGAAAATCAAGGGCATCAATTACGTCGTCTCCTTTATATTTATAGGGCAGCTGTGCTTCCTCTTCTTCACTCTCGTGTCGATGCGTAAGGCAAGACGTAAGACGCTGGGGCAGAGCTATTTCCAGACGCGCATACGGCTGGTGGTGCTGGTGTCGCTGGTGCTAACGCTGGTCACTATGGCGGCGGTGAGCATGGCCTTCGTAATCAACCGAAACGAGGTCAACCGCAACACTCTGATGTCCGAGAAGATCAACTCCATCCAGGCATCGATTTCGGCACGCGTCAGGGCTGGCGGAATAAGCGATCTGCGCTCGCAGGATATGATGCGCGTGATCAGCGACGTGGGCAATAGTGCAAACACCGATATCACGGTTTATACTCCCTCCGGGACCGTGGCATTATCCACCGCGCCGGACATCTTCTACCAAATGCTGATGGAGCCAAGGATGGACGCCGACGCCTATCTTTCCACCGTGCGCAATACCAGCCGCTACTTCATCCATAAAGAGAAGATCGGGCGCCGCTCTTTCTATAGTATGTATGCTCCGCTGCTGGCGGAAGATGGTTCAGTGCTGGCCATCATTTCGGCCCCCTACACCGACGAGAACTATGATTTCGAGTCGTACGTGGTGAGCCATTCGTTGATGATCATCTCGCTGTTCATCTTCCTGCTGCTGGTGGCGACCGTGATGGTCACGCGAGTGTTGCGCCTGATGTTCAAGCCTCTGGGAGAGATGGGAACCAAGATGAATGTCGCTGGCGCGAACGACCTGGAAACCATCGACTACAATAACTCCGACGAGATTTCAGGCCTGGTGAAGGCATATAACCGCATGGTCACGGAGCTTCAGGACAGTACCCTCAAGCTTGCTCAGGCAGAGCGAGACAAGGCCTGGAGCGGAATGGCCCGCCAGGTGGCCCACGAAATCAAGAATCCGCTCACGCCGATGAAACTCCAGATACAGCGTCTCATCCGCCTCAAGAACAAAGGTGATGATAGCTGGCAGGAGAAATTCGACGAGATCAGTCGCATCCTTCTGGACCATATCGACATCCTCACCGACACTGCGAATGAGTTCTCTACCTTCGCGAAACTGTACGATCAGGAGCCGGACGAAATCGACCTTGCAGTGCTGCTGCAGGAGGAAATCTCCATTTTCGACAACAGGGATGGAGTTACATTCGAATACATCGGGCTGGACCATGTGAAAGTGATGGGCCCGAAGCCTCAGCTTACGCGGGTGTTCGTGAACCTGATCAACAACTCGGTGCAGGCGCTTGCGGAGCATGGAGATAAAGATGGCAAGGTGCGGGTGAGCCTCCGTAATTCAATTACCGAAGGCTTCTACGACATTGTGTTCGAGGACAGCGGCCCCGGTGTGGCGGAAGAGAATGTAGATAAGCTCTTCACCCCGAATTTTACCACCAAGAACGGCGGTTCCGGCCTCGGTCTTGCCATCTCCAGAAGCGTGCTGGAGCGCTGTGGAGCATCGATTTCCTATTCCCGTTCCTTCTCTCTGGGAGGGGCATGCTTCACAATTCTTTATCCCAAAGGATAATTTTTAAAAAAGCCCGCTGAAATCTTCGCAGTTTTCGTTATCTTTGTAGTATGAAGATAACGGATGCAAAGTTCGCCGGCAGTTGCACAAGGGTTTCCGCCAAACCCAAGCGTCGGCTGCCCGAATTCGCATTCATAGGGCGTTCCAACGTGGGCAAGAGTTCGCTCATCAACATGCTCACCGGGAACAGCAAGTTGGCAATGACGTCCTCCACCCCCGGGAAGACCAAACTCATCAATCATTTTCTGATCAACGACAGTTGGTATCTGGTGGATCTTCCGGGATATGGATACGCCAAGATGGGTAAAAAGTCCAGGGAGGAGCTCCAACAGGTGATAAGTGACTATATCCTGAACTCAGAGGAACTCGTGACGCTTTTCGTCCTGGTGGATTCCCGCTACGACATCACCCGCATCGATCTGGATTTCATCGCCGAACTGGGAGAAAAGGGAGTGCCCTTCTCCATCATCTTCACGAAATGCGACAAGCAGAGCGCGGCAGCCACTGCTGCACAGATAGATAAAGACAGGCAGATACTGCTTCAGGAGTGGGAAGAACTCCCTCCGATGTTTGCCAGCTCCTCCGCCAAAAAAGCGGGGCGCGAGGAAATACTGGGGTACATAGAATCCTTATTGTCAGACAAAAAATAATATGCAACACGAACACAGAATGATGGTATTCAGCTGCAGGGCCTCGCAGGCTTTTGCAGAAGAGGTTGTCAAGTATCTCCAGGAGACAGGCGGAGCGGATGGAGAGCAGGTGATTCTGGGAGCCCTTGAGGTGGATCAGTTCAGCGACGGCGAGTTCCAGCCGTCCTTCAAGGACAGCGTGCGCGGCGCCACTGTCTTCCTCATTCAGAGCACCTTCCCCCCGACCGATCATCTAATGGAGTTGTTGCTCTGTATCGATGCCGCCAAGCGTGCATCTGCCGACAAGGTTATCGCTGTGATACCTTATTTCGGATGGGCCCGTCAGGACCGCAAGGACCGTCCCCGCGTGAGCATCGGGGCCAAGCTCGTGGCTAATCTGCTGCGTGCCGCCGGCGCCGACCGTGTGATGACTTGCGATCTCCACGCCGATCAGATCCAGGGCTTCTTCGATATCCCGGTAGATCATATCTACGGCAGCAGCGTCTTTGTGAAGGCGATTTCCGAGTCCACCAAGTTCAAGGATCTCGCGATAGCTGCTCCCGATATGGGTGGCGCAAAGCGTGCGAATGCCTATTCTAAGTTCTTCAGCAAGCGCCGCGACTGCCCTGTCATAATCTGCCATAAAACCCGCGAGAAAGCGAACGTGGTGGCCGAAATCAAGGCCATCGGCGAGGTGGAAGGCAAGGATGTGGTGATAGTCGACGACATGATAGATACCGCCGGCACTCTTTGCAAGGCCGCGGATGTGCTCAAGAAGATGGGCGCCAAGAGCGTCCGTGCATGTGCGACCCACGGCGTCCTTTCCGGTGGCGCTGCCGAGCGCATCGCGAACTCCGCCCTGGACGAGGTGTTCATCACCGATACCATCCCTCATCCCGAACTGGCTGACGATCCCAAGATCAAGGTCCTGAGCATTGCTCCTGTGTTCGCTACAATCATGCGCAGGGTCTATATGTATGAGCCCGTCAGCACGGAATTCGAGATAAAGTAAATGAAAGTACTGCTTGCTGCCATAATCCTTGTGGGGATTTGCGTGGTGCTCCTCAGCATCGGCATCCTGCTTAAGCGCGGATTCCCCCAATACGATATCGGCAGCAACGAAAAGCTGAAGGCGCGCGGAATCGTCTGCTATAAAGATGAAGACGCCGCCCTGCATAAGCCCAAGGCCTGTTCCGGCAATTATTCGGATGCCTGCGCGGACTGCGCCTTGTTTAAACAAAAGAGATGAACGGATTAGTAGCAATCGTGGGCCGGCCGAATGTCGGCAAAAGTACACTCTTCAACCGCCTGGTGGGTATGCGCCAGGCGATTGTCGACGATACCGCTGGTGTGACGCGGGACCGCCACTATGGCAAAAGCGACTGGAACGGACGCGAGTTTTCGGTGGTGGACACCGGAGGATACACCTCCAATTCGGATGACGTCTTCGAGGCTGCCATCCGCCGTCAGGTGCAGATAGCCATCGACGAGGCCGACGTAGTTTTGTTCATGGTGGAGGCTGCCACTGGCATCACCGACTACGATGCCGAAATCGCGGACGTTCTGCGCCGTTCGCGCAAGCCGGTCATCCTCTGTGTCAACAAGGTGGATTCCGGCGAGAAGATGTACGATGCTTATGAGTTCTACAGCCTTGGCCTGGGAGAGGTTTATTCCATCTCCGCAGCAAACGGCAGCGGCACCGGGGATCTGCTGGATGCCGTAGTGAAGGCTCTGCCGGCCGAAACCGAGGTGGAGGATCCCTACGCCGGCCTGCCCCGCATCGCCATCGTCGGCAAACCTAACGTCGGCAAGAGCTCCATCACCAACGCGCTGCTGGGGGAGGAACGCAACATAGTCACTCCCGTCGCCGGCACCACCCGGGATTCCATCGAAACCCACTACAACAAGTTCGGGCATGAGTTCATGCTGGTAGACACCGCGGGCATCCGCAAGAAGGGTAAGGTGAACGAAGACCTCGAGTTCTACTCCGTGATGCGCTCCATCCGCGCCATCGAGCATAGCGACGTGTGCGTGCTGATGATAGATGCCACCACCGGAATGGAGGCTCAGGACATGAACATCTTCAACCTGATCATCCGCAACCGCAAGGCCTGCGTGCTTGTGGTGAACAAGTGGGATCTGTTCGTGAAGGATTCTCAGACAATGAAGGAGTACACCACCGCGCTGAAAGCCCGTCTGGCTCCGTTCGACGACGTTCCGGTAATCTTCACTTCCGTGGTGAAGATGCAGCGCATCCAGGATGTGCTGGATGCTGTCGCGGAGGTGTATGCCAACTATTCCCAGAAGATTCCCACCGCCCGCCTGAACGAGGCGCTGCTGCCGGTTATCGAAGAGACTCCGCCTCCGGCATGGAAGGGCAAGTACGTGAAGATCAAATATATCACCCAGCTGCCGACGAAGTTCCCTTCGTTCGCATTCTTCTGCAATCTGCCGCAGTATATCAAGGAGCCCTACAAGCGCTTCCTCGAGAATCAGTTGCGCAAGAACTTCCATCTCACCGGTTGTCCGGTGCAGATCTTCTGCCGGCAGAAATAAGGGATTCTATTTGATTATCTCGACATTGACCGAGCCATCGGCGAAGAGTACTCTCAGCCGTTGGCCCGGTTTCAGTTTTGCCGCGGAATTCACTACCACCCCTTTGTCGTCGGTTACGAGGGAGTAGCCGCGGGTGAGTATGTTGCGTGGATTCGCGGTCTTGATGCGGTGCTCCAGCAGGGCCAGGGTGTTTTCCATGACCGATAGCTTGTTCGATATAGCCAGGCGGAGGCGGTTTCCGAAACCGCTGATGCGTTCATCCTCCGCTGCGAAACAGTCGATAAAGAGGTCTGCGAGTGCGGTCGGGGTTTTGACGAAGTCGTAGGCCACCATGTCGGCTACGTGGTAGTCCCTATCGTGACCGATTGCGGTGATGACCGGAATGCTGCTGTTGGCTATCGCGAAAGCCAGACCGTAGTCGTCGAAGCAGGCCAGGTCGAGCACCGATCCGCCGCCGCGGAGTATCAGGGCAGCATCGTATCCGCCTTCTGCCTCTATCTGTTGAAGTGCATCCACTATGCTTTCCGGAGCGGATTCTCCCTGCATGGTGGCGGAGAAGAGTTCCACCTTGAACCGGAACCCGTATTCGTTATTCTGGAGATGCCGGCAGAAGTCGCCGAAACCGGCCGCGTCGGAGGCTGAAATGACCGCCAGGGAGTAGGGGAGATCTGAAAGTTCGAGTTCTTTCTGTTTTTCGATGAGGCCTTCTTTCTCGAGGCGTTCCACCGTTTTGCGCTTTTCCAGTTCGGCGGCACCCAAAGTGAACTCTGGCTCGAGTTCGTCTATCACCAGGGTCAGCCCGTACAGTTCGCTATAATTCGCCTGGACTCGTGCCAGGATCTGCATTCCGGGAGCCAGATCGCTGCCCGTCGCATCTATGAAGTATCTGCGCAGGGCGAACCAAATCCCTTTCCAGATGACCGCCCGCGCCTTGGCAAGCAGTTTTCCGTCTTCCGATTCGCTGAGTTCGAGGTAGCAGTGGCCGTTGCTCTTGGCCTGGATGGATGCCACTTCCGCTTTAACCCATACTTTGTCCGGAACGGCGCTTTCCACCCCGTCCCGTATCATCTCCTGCAGTTCCAGCAGACTCAGTTTATCCTGCTCATTCATCTCTTTACAAATTTAACAATAGTTTGGTAGATTCCACCCGTCTCCGCCTATTTTCCGCGGCCGTTTTTCTCTATGAGTACACTGAAGGGGGAGGCGTGAAGGAAGTTGTTGATAAATCCCTGATTTTTATGTATATTTGAAAGGTTAAAAATAGAACGAAGAATGGAGGATTTCAACTATAAAGAGGCGCTGGAGGAACTGGAGAAAATAGCGCAGAAGGTGGAGGATCCTGCCACCGCGCTGGAGGATATAGACAAGCTGATTGCGAGGGCGGATGGCTTGATTGCCAACTGCCGAGGATACCTTCGCACAGCACGTGAAAAAGCGGAGGGACTGCAATGAAAAAGATATACCAGACTGATCCTTGGCTGGAGCCGTTCAAGGGCGCGATAGATGCCCGCGGCAAGAGGCTTCAGGCGGAGGTGGCAGGCATCTGTGGAAAAGCGGCCAATGCCCGCATCTCAGACTATATCAACAATCACCTCTATTATGGCCTCCACAAGACGGCTGAGGGCTGGGTATTCCGTGAGTGGGCACCCAATGCCACGCGGATCTGGCTCATAGGGGAATTCAACAACTGGAAAAAGGCCGAAGCCTGGGCCCTGAAGCCCATAGGCGACGGCAACTGGGAACTCACCATCCCGTCCATGTTCCTACGCCACGGTGAACTCTACAAACTCTTCATCGAATGGCCAGGCGGCGGAGCGGAACGCATCCCCGCATATGCCACCCGGGTGGTGCAGGACCCCGAAACCAAGGTCTTCAGCGCCCAGGTCTGGGCTCCGGCAGAGCCGTACAAATGGCGCGCGAAGGCTCCCGGAAAGCGGCCGCATCCCCTGATTTACGAATGCCACATCGGCATGAGCGGGGAAAAGGAGGGTGTTTCGACCTTCGATGACTTCCG
>JAGCUK010000014.1 GCA_017962925.1 Bacteroidales bacterium | reverse complement strand
AGACGCCCGCTGCGGCGGAGATCGCTCTGCCCGTTCAGGTTGTTATCCTGCAGGAACATGAGGATATTCTTCTCGTAAATCTTCACCACACGCACTTCCACGGCCGAAAGATTGACCGCGCTGAACGGGAGGATCAGGCTTTGCTTGTCCGGCAGGATATTGCCTTTGAAGGGGATCAGCACTGCCGGGGCCTCATCCTTTTCGGGGAAGACCTTGGTGTAGGTCTCGGCGAGGGCTGCTCCGCTGACACTCTTCAGGCCCTTGTCCAGGGTGAGGGTCATATCTCCCTTGCGCCCTTCGAAATGGACCTTTATCGTCTGGCCCTGCACCTGCACATAGCTGCGGGTGACGCCGCTGAGTTCTACCAGGCCCTTGATGCTGGCGTTCGCGGGGGCTTCGCTGAGGTTGACCTCGACGCTGTTATCCTTGACTGCCGCCTGCACCACGCGGAAAGCCCGGCCATTGTCCGGTTCCACGGCCTCCTCGGCCACCTCGACCATGTTCCCCTTGACTGTGATGCCGTAGGAGAACAGTTCCGGCGCGCCGGGGATCAGTTTGCCAAGGGCGAAGTTGACCTTGTAGGCCTGCCCGGTCTTGAGGGCGCCGGGGGCCGGCACGAAGCTCACGGACTGAGCGCCGTTCCATTTGGTTTCTCCCTTGATGTCGGGTTTGAAACTGAAGAGGCCATCCGTAATCTGTGAGGCGGCATCTTCGGTCAGGTCGATCCTTAGAACAGCGTCCTGGGTGACGATGCCCCCGGTGAATGCTTTTATATAACTTGCAAAATCCTGAGCCGATGGCTCCACTGCTTTCTTGCGTCCGCAGGCCGCAAAAAGCATCACCCCCGCCAGAACAATAGCGGAAAGGCGGATGAATGTATGCTTATTTTTCATAGTTATTGATGTATTTCTTTACGGATATAACGATCGCCGGTTTCTTCCTTTACCGCATCGATAAATGCCGGTGAGTATGCCGGGGATGTATGCCTGCCCCAGGTAGGAGCGCCGTCTTTAGAAGGGCGCATGATCTGATCGTTATGCTTGACTATCAGCAACTTGGCCAGTTTCTGCCAGCGCTTCATCATGCGGTCGGTGTATGCTATTGTCTTGGATGTAAGGAAGTCTGACAACTCTCCGGCGGTAAGCTCGGAAGCACGCTCCTCAACGGCCTTCTGGTCTTCTTCGTAGTAATCTTCCAACTCCTTCTGCGCTTCACGCAGGTCCCCTATCATCGCACTGTAGCGGGGATACACCATGTTGGCCACGAAGTTGCACATCCAGAAGGCGCTCTCCGTGCTGAATTCCATGATGTTATTATTCTCGCGGCGGAAAGGTTCGGGGATGCGGTTGATGCCGCAGTAGACCGGCACGTACGCCACCATGGAGGCATCATCCAGATTGAAATAGCTGATGCCGCCGAGGGCATCCGGCAGCCATGAACGCATCCTGCAAACCATAGTCATGCCGCTCTGCTGGCACCCTATCGGGCGCTCGCGGAACATCTTGGTGCCGTCGGAGGCCTCGAAGTTCACCGGCTGGTTGCGGTAAGGGGATGCCCACGGGCCGGCGCTGACGTCGGCGGTCATATCCAGGGCAGTGCCTTCATAATGATCCCGCATATCCTCCTGGATGTCGCGATAACTCACGGGAGCATCCGGCTTGATCCACAGCGGCAGCGCGTCATGCTCCGACAGATCCCCGTTCAGGAAGGGAAGATAAGAATCCATTACCTCGGTGCTATAGTGATGGCGGAAGAAACTCCACACGCGTGCCTCGCAGTAGCGGATGGCGCCCCAGTCCAGCGGGCCGTACGCTTCCCGGAAACTGAAGTCCGCGTCGGTGCCGTCGTAATATCCCATTTCACGTGCGAAGGAGATGACATCGGCACTGTACATGGTCTCACCGTCCTTGGTGATGCAGAAGCCCAGCTTCTTGTCCGCCTTCTTAGCCTGCGGGAACTGGCGGATGCGGCTGGCATTGGCGTATGCGCAGATGCAGTCGTCCGGCACGCGCCTGGCCACCCAGACGGCACCTTTCCTGCCGGGGCCCTTGCCTATGAGCTCCATGATCCAGGCCTCGTTCTTGTCGCAGATCGCGAAGGACTCACCGGTATCTGAATATCCATATTCCTGCACCAGCTGATGCATTACCGCGATGGCCTCACGGGCCGATGCAGCCCTCTGAAGCGTGAGGTTCATCAGGGTGAAATACCCCAGCCATCCCTCTTCATTCTGCAGCTCCTTACGCCCGTTCCAGGTGGTCTCCACGATGGAAACTTGCTTCTCGTTCATCAGCCCCGCCACGGAATATGTGTACGGCGCCTGCGGGATATAATGCACCTCCGCCTTGGGACCCCAGCCCCTCAGGGCAACCATCTCCCCCTTGGCATGACTGCCCGGCTGGGAGTAGGACAGGGATGCGGCAAAGCCGAAACCGTCGCAGTTATAGGTGCAGATGACACTTCCGTCGACGGATGCATTCTTGCCGACGATGAGATTGGTGCAGGCTTCCGCCCTTCCGGCGGCCAGCAATGCAAAAAGCAGGATGATAATTATGCGTTTCATACTTACAAATATAATCGCTTAATACCAACAAATGATGATAGCCGTGCCTTTTTTTTCAAAATGAGTTAACTTTGTCGAAAGATTAGTATTTGTGCATATGTCCCGCAGAGAAACCATTGTTGCCACCGTGGTGCTGATTATCCTCGGCACCGGGATGCATTTCGTGCACCACGCATCGTTCTTCAATCACTTTCTGGGCTATATCTTCCCTGTTATAGAGAGCGTGATGGCGCACATGAAAATGGTTTTCTACCCCATGCTGCTTCTGAGCATCTACCTTTGCGTTACCCGCCGCAGCATCCGGGAGATAGGTGCGCCCATCCTCGGAGGGCTGGCAGTCATGCCTCTGATAGTGGTGGCTTTTTTCGCTTATTGGGTTTTTGTGCGCCACGAACTGATGTGGCTGGACATTATCATATATGTAGCTTCGATAATCGGCGCGGTTCTTCTGGCCAGAAAATGGCGGGCGAGTAATTTCGTGCGAGCCTGGTGGCCCCTGTGGATTGCTGTTGCCGCGGGGGGTGCCATGCTGATAGGTTATCTCACCTACCACTCCCCCAACTGGATCGTATTTGCTGATTTGGGATAATCAGTTCTTCTTTATCGTCAATCTCTCCCTTTCATGATACCGCGAAAATACGTATATTTTTTTGTCTTTTTTTAAAATATCGCTTGCGATATAAAAATATTGTTGTATATTTGCATCGTGAACGATATAAATAACAACTAAATATTCAAACATCATGGACTTTACAAACACTATCCAGATCTCTCAGATGATCATCAACGAGCTTACCGGCAGCTCTTTCGTACACAAGATGCAGGGACAACTCTTCAAGAGCCAGGGCTTCACCAAACTGGGCGACAAATACATCGGCCACTATACCGAAGAAATGGCCTGGGTGGAAAAATACACCGAACGCCTTCTGGACCTTGGCGTAGTTCCCGAGGTGAAAGTATGCAGCGAGGCCAAGCTTATTGAAGACCCCAAAACTTATCTTCAGGCCGATTATAAGCTGCAGAAGGAAGGCGTAGAAACTCTCTACAAGGCTATGCCCGCCCTTGCCGCTGACCCTACAACTTATGACCTTACCAAGGCCTACCTTCTGGACGAGGAAGAGGACCAGTACTGGGACGAGGAACAGCTGGATCTCATCGAGAAGATCGGTTATCAGAACTGGCTCGTAAAGCAGCTGTAAGATGGAAAAGATTTATGACTTCAAGGCTCTTAACAACAAGGGCCTCGAATTTGACTTCGCACAGTTCGAAGGCAAAGTTCTCTTGATAGTTAATACTGCATCCAAGTGCGGCTTTACTCCTCAATATGACGGTCTGGAGGCCCTGTACCAGAAGTATAAGGATAGAGGCTTGGCTATCGTGGGTTTCCCTTGCGACCAGTTT
>JAGCUK010000013.1 GCA_017962925.1 Bacteroidales bacterium | reverse complement strand
GTCCTGATTCTCGGCGCGAACCTTGGCGTCCAGCCCAGCGTGGTAATGCAGGGCGCGGATGCCATTGATGCTCAGGAATGCCGCCATCTCTTCCACCTTCTTGCGGCTCAGGCAGTAGATGATGCCGGATTTGCCGGGGTTTTGGCGGATGAAACGCACGATATCCTTCTCAGGTTCCACCTTGTTCCGGATCTCGTAATAGAGGTTCGGGCGGTTGAACGAAGATTTGAAGATCACCGCATCGTGGATGCCGAGGTTCTTGAGGATGTCGCTCTGAACCTTGGGCGTGGCGGTTGCGGTGAGGGCGATGATAGGCGCGCGGCCGATCTCCTCCACCAGGCTGCGGATGCGGCGATATTCCGGGCGGAAGTCATGCCCCCATTCCGAAATACAGTGAGCCTCGTCTACGGCATAGAAGGAGATGTGGATCTCTTTCAGCAGGGCGATGTTTTCATCCTTCGTAAGGGATTCCGGCGCCACGTAAAGTATTTTAGTGCGCCCGGCCAGAAGGTCTGCGCGCACATCATCTATCTCCTGCCGCGAAAGTGAGGAATTCAGGAAGTGGGCGATGCTCTCGTTGCTGCTCACAAAACCCCGGAGCACGTCCACCTGGTTCTTCATCAAGGCAATCAGTGGCGAGATCACGATTGCCGTCCCGTCCGCCACAAGTGCAGGCAACTGGTAGCACAAAGACTTTCCTCCGCCGGTAGGCATCAGCACAAAGGCATCGCCCCCGTTCAGGAGATGGTTGATCACACTCTCCTGATCGCCCTTGAAGTTGTCGTATCCGAAGAATTCCTTCAGCGTGCTGTGTATTTCGGCGGAGTAGTCTTTCATATTAATAATTTAATCCAGCGAATGAATTGCGAGGCCGGAGCGGAGTTTGGGCTCGAACCAGGTGGTCTTGGGCGGCATGATGTTGCCGGTGTCCGCGATGTCGGTGAGTTGCTTCATCGACACGGGATAGAGCGCGAAGGCCACTTTCATTTCTCCCTTATCCACCCTCATCTGGAGTTCGCCGAGGCCACGGATTCCACCCACAAAGTCGATGCGCTTGTCGGTACGGAGATCCTTGATGCCGAGAATCTTGTCCAGCACGAGGTTGGAGAGAATGGTCACGTCCAACACGCCGATGGGATCAGCATCGTTGAAGCGGCCGGGCTTTGCATTCAGGCTATACCAATATCCGCCTAGATACATCGAGAATTCATGAAGCTCCTTGGGCGCATAGATGGCATTCCCCCTCTTGAAGACTTCGAAGTCTTCTTTGAGGGCATTCAGGAATTGCTCCTCGCTGAGGCCGTTCAGATCCTTCACTACTCGGTTGTAGTCGATAATCTTCAGGTGGCTCTCCGGGAAGCATACCGCCATAAAGTAGTTGTATTCCTCTTTGCCGGTATGATGGGGGTTGTTGGCCATCTTCTCTTCGCATACGCGAGCTGCCGCAGCAGTGCGGTGATGACCATCGGCGACGTAGAATGCTGGCACCTGAGTGGTGAAAAGTTCGGTGATGCGCGCCACGGTGGCATCGTCGTCGATTACCCAGAACTCATGGCCGAAGAGATTCTCGTCGGTGAATTTGTATTCCGACGGCCCTGCGACGGTCTTTTCTACAATAGCATTGATCTCGGCATTATCCTTATACGCGAAGAAAACGGGCTCGATGTTGGCGTTCTGGATGCGCACATGCACCATGCGGTCGTCTTCTTTATCTTTGCGGGTGAGTTCGTGCTTCTTGATGAGGCCGTTCTTGTAATCGGCGGCATGGGCGCAAAGCACAATGCCATACTGGGTGCGTTCGCCCATTGTCTGGGCATACACATAGTAGCAGGGCTTGGGGTCCCTCACCAGCCATCCGCGCTCTTTCCAGAGTTTGAAGTTCTCGACAGCCTTGTCGTAGGTGCGCTGCTCGTGCTCGCCTGCGATGGGGTCGAAGTCGATTTCCGGCTTGGTGATGTGCAGAAGGGATTTCTCCCCCGCCATCGCCTTTGCTTCTTCGGAGTTCAGCACGTCGTACGGAGGTGCCGCTACTTCCGTCACTATGTTTTTAGGAGGCCTGATCGCCTCAAAAGGTTTTACTGTTACCATAATTACTTATTTACCTGGAACCTGGTATTTCCCGTCGCAAAATAATCCACAATCTGATTCGCGGCGGCGAGACCAGCGTTGACGTTGGCTTCCGCGGTCTGCGCACCCATCTTCTTGGGTGTGGCGAACACGCGCAGGCCGAACTTCTCTTGAAGGGTGGCGTAGTTGTCCGGCATCACGTCCGTAACGTATTTGAGGTCCGGGCGCTCCTCGAGAGCCTTCTCCAGACCGGCTTCGTCGATGACCTCCTTGCGGGCGGTGTTCACCAAAGTCGCCCCCTTAGGCATCTTGGTGATGAGCTCGTAGTTGATGCTGCCGATGGTGGTGGGCAGGGCCGGTATATGCAGGGAGAGATAATCGCTCCCGGAATAGAGTTCGTCCAAAGTATGCACGGGCTCTGCCCCGCCAGCTGCGATCTGCTCGTCGGAGAGGAAGGGGTCGAGGGCCTTGACCTTCATGCCGAGGGCCTTGGCCTTAGCGCCCACCAGACGGCCCACGTTGCCGAATGCCTGGATGCCGAGGGTCTTGCCCTGCACTTCGCTGCCGGTCGCGGGGGTGAACTGATTGCGGGCCATGAAAATCATCATTGCGATGGCAAGTTCGGCCACTGCGTTGGAGTTCTGGCCGGGGGTATTCATCACCACCACGCCATGGGCAGTGGCGGCGGCAAGGTCCACATTATCGAACCCTGCGCCTGCGCGAACGACTATCTTGAGCTGAGGGGCTGCATCCAGCACCTCGGCGGTAACTTTATCGGAACGGATGATGATGGCGTTGACATCTGCCACCGCCTTCACGAAATCCGCCTGCTCGGCATATTTCTCGAGGAGCACCACCTCGTGGCCTCCCTTTACGAGGATATCCTTGATCCCTGCCACTGCTGCAGCGGCAAAGGGTTTCTGGGTTGCAATCAGGACTTTCATTTCTTCAGGGCTTCAAATTCCTTCATTGTTGCCACCAGCGCCTCCACGTCCTCCTGGGTGCAGGCGTTGTAGAGAGATGCGCGGAATCCGCCGACTGAACGGTGGCCCTTGATGCCTATCATGCCCTTGCTCTTTGCGAAGGCGAAGAATTCATCCTGCAGATCCTCGTAGCCGGGAGCCATTACGAAGCAGACGTTCATGATGGAGCGGTCTTCCTTCTCTGCGGTGCCCACGAACAGAGGGTTGCGGTCGATTTCGGCATAGAGGGTGGCGGCCTTCTTCTCGTCGATCTCGTGGATGGCGTCGATTCCTCCGATGCTCTTGAGCCACTTGAGGGTCTCGTTCATCACGTAGATGGAGAACACGGGAGGAGTGTTGAACATGGATTCTTTGTCTAGATGGGTGCGGTAGTCGAGCATCGTGGGGATGTAGCGGCTGACCTTTCCGAGGCTGTCTTTGCGGATGATGGCGAAGGCCACGCCGGCAGGGCCCGCGTTCTTCTGGGCGCCGCCGTAGATCATCTCATACTTGCTCACGTCCACCCTGCGGGAAAGGATGTCGGAAGACATATCCGCGATGAGGGGAACCGGGCAGTCCATGTCGTACTTGATCTCGGTGCCGTAGATGGTGTTATTGGTGGTGATGTGCAGATAGTCGAGGTCGGTGGGAATCTCGAATCCCTTGGGGATATAAGTGTAGTTCTTATCCTTGCTGCATGCGATTGCGTATGCCTCTCCCAATCCCTGAGCCTCCTTGAGGGCCTTGTGCGCCCACACGCCGGTATCCAGATATGCAGCCTTCTTCTCAAGGTAGTTCATGGCCACATAGAGGAACTGCAGGCTTGCGCCGCCGCCGAGGAAGACGGTCTCATAGTCCTCAGGGATGTTTAGGATTTCGCGCCAGAGAGCGCGGGTTTCATTCATAGTTTCTTCCCATTCTTTGGTTCTGTGAGAAATGGATATCAGCGACACACCAGTGCCCTTGAAATCGAGGAGGGCTTCACGGGCGTGATCGATCGCCACCTGCGGAAGAAGGCAGGGGCCTGCATTAAATACGTGGATTTTGCTCATGGCATTGAATCGGTTAAAATGATTTTATCTTTAAAGATACCTATTTTTTCTGTATGTTCCAAAAAAGCTCTCTCTTTGGAGAGAGGAATCTCGAGCTCCATGCGGCATTCCTCTGCGAAATCCCGCTTTACCACCTCCAGCCCCTCGGCCTTTAGCTCGGCCATTACGGCAGGCATAAGATCGTAGCCGAAGGTGATCTGCCAGCGGCGGGTGGCGATGCGCTCGACGATCTGCGCCTTCTCCAGGGCATCGGCCGTGGCGGATTTATATGCGCGGATAAGCCCGGGCACGCCGAGGAGGATGCCGCCGAAGTAGCGCACTACCACCACCAGCACATTCTGCAGGCCCTTGGAGTCTATCTGCCCGAGAATGGGGCGGCCGGCGGTTCCGGAGGGCTCGCCGTCGTCGTTGGCGCGCCAGATTCCATCCTTCGTGAGCCTTGGCCCTTCGAGGGTGTCTTCTACCTTTGCGATGCGGTAGGAGAAGCAGTGATGCCTGGCGCCGTGATGCTCTGCCCGGAGGCGGTCCACTATGGGTTTCACCTCCGCTTCGGACGCAATCGGATATGCATAAGCGATGAAACGGCTGCCGCTGTCCTTGAAGAGCCCTTCGGACGGCGCCGCTATGCTTGTGTATTTATCCGGCGAAAGCATAACCAAATTTAGCAAATTTCTTGTATATTCGCATTGTATTTAGAAAATTGTTGGAAGATGACTTACCGCTATCGTGTTACCTTGGAAGGAATCAAAGGCTTCTTCAGAGTCTATCTGGTAAATGCCACGAACAGCCTGTACACCCTTCACAAGCAACTTCGCGCCGATCTTGAGTTCCCTCAGGACCAGCAGATTCTCTTCAAGGCCTTCGACGAAGCCGGGAACGTGGCAGGGCGCTTCGCGCTGATGCCTCTTCCGGGCAACAAGGCGGTGGATGAAGTCTCCCTTTCCGAAACCGTCAAGGCCGGCATAGTGCGCTTCACCTATTTCTACGACGTTGTGTCCAAGAAATATGTCATTGTCACTTTCGAAGGCGAAGAGCCCGGAAAGGATGTCTCCCTGCCCGTCTGTGTGGAATCCAAGGGTCCTCTGCCTATTGAGTTCGAGCACGGATACGTAGCCTTCGAGGATCTTCCCGACAACCGTCGCCGTCTGCCCGGAGAAAAGCCCTCCGGCATTCTGGGAATGCTGGGTCTTTCCGACGATGAAGACCTCGACGACGAAGATGATGAGGACCTCGACGACGAGGGCGAAAACGAAGATGACGCCCTCGAAGAAGAGGACGTCATCTATGACGAAAACGAATAAGCGCTCTGCTTATTCAGCTTCTTTCTCCACGAAAGGTGCGACCTTGCAGAGGTCCACGGTGAAGATGAGGGTGGCGTTGGGCTCGATACCCTGATTGCCGCGCTCACCGTATCCGAGGGCAGCGGGAACATAGAGTTCGATGGTGCCGCCTTCGCCGACCTGCTTGATACCCTCGGTCCAACCCTTGACCACGCGGTCGAGAGTGAAGCGGATGGAATCACGGTCAGGAGTGACCTCGTCGAATACGTTGCCGTCGAGGGTCTTGCCCTGGTAGCGCCCCCAAACGGTGTCCTTGTCGTTGGTAGGCTTCACGCCGCCTTCTTTGATGATCTTGTACTGGAGGCCGCTTTCAAGCTCAACAACGCCTTCCTTGGTCTTGTTCTTGGCAAGGAACTTCTCTTCAGCTTCCTTATTGGTGAGGAGCTTGAGAGAACGCCTGTTCTCAAGGAATTCGCCGAAGAGACGGTTCATCTCCTCGGGGTTGACCTTGAACTGCTCGCCGAAGTTGGGGTCACGCATATTGCCCTTTGCCTTGATGAAATCCCTCATACCCTTCTTGATCTGACGGTAGTTGAGATCACCGAAGTCATATCCCTTGATGAAGGAACCGAAATTGATACCTACCAGATAGGATACGGAGTCGAGCTGAGCCTTGCTGGGCTTATAGTCCTTAGCGGTCTTGACGACCTCTTTCACGGTTTCGACGGCTTCTTCGCCTTCTTCCACGTCTGCCTTCTCAGCCTTGGGTGAGCAGGCAACAATTGCAAGTCCTGCTGCGAGGATTGCGAATAAAAAATTCTTTTTCATTGTAATTATAAAGTTTAAAGTTGTTTCTAAAGTTCCCATGCAAGGGCAGATGCGCCGAGGATGGCGGCATCGGACTCCTTAAGCTGCGAGAAGAGAAGCTTAACCTTACCCTTCCACAAAGGCAGCACATTGTCGTTCATCGCCTTGAAAGTGGGTTCATAAATAAATTCCTTCGCACGGGCAAGGCCGCCGAAGAGCACTATCGCCTCGGGAGCGGAGAACTGGATAAAATCCGCCAGTTTCTCGCCGAGTATGCGTCCGGTGAAGTCGAACACACGGAGGGCCACCTTATCCCCTTCCTTGGCTGCCTCATAGACATCTTTGGAGGTGATGTTCTGGCACTCGCGGAGGAGTGAAGGCTCATCGCTGAGGTCCAGCCACTCACGGGCGGTACGGGCCACCCCGATGGCGGAGCAGTAGGCCTCCAGGCAACCTGTGCGGCCGCAACCGCAGAGACGGCCGTTGTGGCGCACCGCGATGGTGTGGCCGAGCTCGCCTGCGAATCCGTCGGCTCCGTAAACCACCTTGCCGTCGATCACGATGCCGCTTCCCACGCCGGTGCCGAGGGTGATCATGATGAAATGCTTCATGCCTGTGGCAACACCGGATGACATCTCACCTACAGCTGCCGCATTAGCATCGTTGGTAAGGGAAACGGGAATGCCTCCGCAGGCTTCAGAGAGCTTCTGGGCGAATTTCACCTCGCCGTGAGCGGCCCAGGGAAGATTAGGTGCGAAGGCGATGCTTCCGGTGTAATAGTTGCCGTTCGGAGCACCCACGCCGATGCCGCGGATCTGCCCATGCTTGCCAGCCTTGGCCACCAATTTGATGACCGCCTCGGCAAGTCCCTTTATGATAACATCGGCATCCGCGCTGGAATTAGCCATTACCACGCTCTGTGCAAGCACCTCACCGCGAGCGTCGACGATTCCGAGCTTGCTGCTCTGGCCGCCGATATCAATACCTACTACGAAATCCTTATCCATAGTTAATCTACTTTGATGTCCTTATTCACATTCTTGGAGCCTGCGAATGCATAGTAAACGAGGAACGCGAGGCAGGCGATGATGAGCCAGTAGCTCTGAAGCGAGCCGATGTGGTCTGCCAGGAGGTTCTGCAGGAACGGGATGATGCCGCCGCCGCAGACCAGTGCCATGAAGATGCCGGAGGCTGCTGCAGTGTATTTGCCGAGTCCCTCGGTGGCCAGGTTGAAGATTGCTCCCCACATGATGGAGGTGCAGAGGCCGCAGAGGACCATGAATCCGAGTGAAAGAGGAATCACATTGCTGCCGACGGTGATATGCACGCTTTCGGGAGTGAAGATGGCGCAGAGCAGGAGGACGATTGCCACGGAGCTCATGACACCGAGCATAGCCTTGCTGCTGACCTTGCTGCCCACGGATGCGCCGACGAGACGGCCGATGAGCATGCTGAACCAGTAGAAGCCGATCATGGTGCCGGCGATTGCGGGACCTACCCAGTCAAGACCGGAATAGTAAACATTGGCGGTGTTGGGGATACCGACCTCGATGCCCACATAGAAGAAGATAGCGATTGCACCGAGCACGAAGTGACGGAAGGAAAGTGCACTGTGAGGATCCTTCTCTGCCTTGCCGGCGAGGCGTGCGGCCTTCTCTTCAGGGGTCTCCATGTGAGGTTCGGGAATACGTGTGAACCAGATGATGAGGAATGCGATGGCGAAGATGGCCATTGCGATGATCATCACGGGAGCCGCCTTGGCAACGGTAGCGTCTTCGATGCTTCCGCCGATCAGCCAGCCGACGAAAATAGGAGCGATGGTGCCGCCGGTGGAGTTGCAGGTGCCGCCCCACTGGATGAGCTGGTTACCCTTGTTGCCGCCGCCGCCCAGAGTGTTGAGCATGGGGTTCACCACGATGTTGAGCATGCACATGGAGAAGCCTGCCACGAATGCGCCGAGCACATAAACCAGGAAGCTCTCCACATAGCCGGAAAGGAACTGGATTCCTACTCCGATGAAGCCCACGGTCACGGCTGCGAGAGCGGTTACCTTATAGCCCTTGCGCTTGAGGATGAGGCCTGCGGGGATGCCCATGCATGCATATGCGATGAAGTTGGCCAGGGTTCCAAGCTGGGAAAGAGCCTTGGATGCGCCGAACTGGTTGGTTACGATAACGCCCATGGAGCCTGCGAGGTTCGTCACGAACGCAATCATGAAAAATAGTGCGAACATCACCACGATTACCGGGGTGTAGTTCTGTTTCTTAACTTCGTTTGCCATATTTGGTTATTGTTATATTGATTCGATATTCTTCTCGTTGAGCAGCTGCTTGCCTTCAGGGGTATAGGCATAGTCGATGCGGTCGGCATAGAACTTCTCTACCTTGCCGCGGACGATCTTGGAGGTGGAATTCACCAGGCCGTTCTGCTCGGTGAAGGGCTCGGGCAGCACCGCGATGGCGGTAGGGAGCCATTTGTCCGGGAACATCCCCTCGTGGGAACCGCCCTTCTTGTAGGAGTCGCACTCCGCCTGGATCATCTGCAGCATCGCCACCTTGCCCTCGCGGGACTCGGGGTCGAGAGCAGGGTGCTTCTCCTTCAGGGTGCGGCGCAGGGCCTCCTTGTTAGGCACTATCAGAACGATGGTGTAGGGGTTCTGGTTGTTGTGGATAATCACCTGGTCGATGTACTTGCTGCCGTCGGTGAGGCTATCCTCGTATCCTTCAGGAGAATACTTCTCGCCATCGGCGCTGATGAGCAGGCTCTTGAAGCGGCCGGTCACGTAAAGGAAACGGCGGTTCGGAGCGTAGAGATAACCGCGGTCGCCGGTGTGGAGCCATCCGTCGATGATGGTGCTGGCGGTGGACTCAGGGTTCTTCCAGTATCCTGCCATCACGTTCTCGCCGCGGATGACAATCTCGCCGGTGACTCCGTCAGGCACCTCGTTTCCATCCTCATCGCAAATCTTGATATCCATGGGCTCCACTGTGCGGCCGGAACTGCCGAATATGGTATGGCCGGTGGAGTTGGCGCAGATGATGGGAGTGGCTTCGGAGAGGCCGTAACCCTGGAAGATCGGCACGCCGATGGCGCAGAACCAACGCTGGAGTTCGATGTCCAGCAGGGCGCCGCCGCCCACGAAGAATTCCATCCTTCCGCCGAATGCGCTGTCGCGTACGGTCTTGAAGAGTTTCTTGTCGAAGAACTTGATGATGGGCTTCTTCCAGAAGTGCTTGATCCAAGGCTTGCCAGCGTTGTAGTATTCTCTGTTATAGCCGATTGCGAGCTTGACTGCCCAGTTGAAGAGCTTCTCCACCTTCGGACCTTTGGCGCGGATCGCGCCCTCGATATTCTTCTTGAAACTGCGGGAGATTGCGGGCACCGAAAGCATGATGTGCGGGCGCGTGTCCCTGATTGCTCCGGGGATGTTGCGCAGGGTTGCAAGCTGAGTCTTGCCCACCGGCACGGTGGCGATGCTGCCGCCGTACATCATCATCGTATAGAAACCTGCCACGTGCGCAAAGCAGTGGTCCAGAGGCAGCACGATGAGCATCACGGCATCTTCGTGTATCTGGATGACCGAGCTGCCCTGCTCAACGTTCGCGGTGTAATTGCGATGCGTCAGGAGGATGCCCTTGGGGTCTGCCGTGGTGCCGGAAGTATAGCTGATATTGGCGTAGTCGTCGGGGCCGATGGATGCGATGCGCGCTTCGAGTTCGGCTGCATGATCCTTGAGGAACTTGAGGCCCATCTCACGGACGGTGCCGATGAAGATCTCGTTAGGCTGGAGTTCGATATCATCCAGCACAATCACCTTCTTCACAGCGGGGCACTGGTCGATGACGCGGCGCACTTTGTGAAGTTCACCCACAGACGCCACTACGAACTGGGCGTCGGAATGGTTGATTCGGAAGGTGAGGTCGTAGTCGGATTCGAGTTTATACGAAAGGGGAACATCCACGCCGCCGGCGTAAAGAATGCCGAATTCGGTCATCACCCAGAGATTGCGCCCTTCCGAAAGGAGAGCGACCTTTTCGCCTTTCTTGAGGCCCAGGGCCATGAATCCTGCAGCCAGGATGCGGCCTTCGTCACGGGTCTTCTTGAAAGAGGTCTCGGTCCACACGTCACCCTGCTTCTCGCGCAGGAAAGTTTTATCAGCATACTTTGCAGTATATTTTTCTACAAAGTCGATGATCGTAGGTCTGGAGGTTTCTGCCATGGTGTTATCAGAAGTCTGTGGTTTTGGCTTTAGGTGCGGAGAACAGGCCGAACATCTGGGCATCGATCATGTCGGTAACCTTCTCGAAGTCCTCGGGCTTGTTGCCGAACTTGATATTATCGGCATCGATGACCAGGAGGTTGCCCTTGTAGTCGGCGATCCAGTTCTCATATTTCTCATTGAGCCCAGTGAGATAGTCGATGCGTATGCTGCGCTCGTATTCACGGCCGCGCTTCTGAATCTGGGCGATCAGGTTCGGAATGCTGCTCTTGAGGTAGATGAGCAGATCCGGATAGCCCACGAGGCTCATCATGAGGTCGAAGAGATCCGAGTAGTTCTCGAAATCGCGGGAGCTCATCAGACCCATATCATGCAGGTTCGGCGCGAAGATGCGGGCGTCTTCGTAGATAGTGCGGTCCTGGATGATGATGTCATCTGTCTTGGAGATGTCCACCACATCCTTGAAGCGCTTGTTCAGGAAGTAGATCTGGAGATTGAACGACCAGCGGGCCATATCCTCATAGAAATCTGAAAGATAGGGGTTGAAGTCCACCGATTCGAACTTAGGGATCCATCCATAATGCGCGGCCAGCATCTTGGTGAGCGTGGTCTTGCCGCTTCCGATATTACCTGCGATAGCTATATGCATGACTTTTAGTGTTTTATGTTATCTGAACAGGCCGAAGAGCTGGGCGTCGATACGGTCCGTGATCGCCGCGAAGTCTTCGGGGTTATTTTTAAAATCAATATTGTCGGTTTCAACAATGAGGAGCGGACCGGTGTATTTGGAGATCCATTCCTCATAGTGACGGTTAAGACCGTCGAGGTAGTCGATGCTGATGCTCTGCTCGTACTCGCGGCCGCGCTTCTGGATGTTGGCCACCAGGTGCTCGATTCCGGATTTGAGGTAAATCAGGAGGTCCGGCTGCTTGACGGTGCTCATCATGAGTTCGAAGAGCTGCATGTAGGTCTGGTAGTCGCGGTCGGAAAGGTTTCCCATCTCATAGTTGTTGGCTACGAATATATAGACACCTTCCGAGATGGTGCGGTCCTGAATGATGGTATCCTTGGACTTGGCGATTTCCAGAACGTCCCTGAAGCGCTGTGCCAGAAAGTAGGTCTCGAGGTTGTACGACCAGCGTGGGATGTCTTTGTAGTAATCCTCCAGATAGGGGTTGTAGGTCACCGACTCAAACTGCGGTTTCCACCCATAATGCTCTGCGAGCATCCTTGTGAGGGTGGTCTTGCCGCTGCCGATATTTCCTGCTACTCCTATATGCATCAGTACACTTTTTTGTCTTAACCTACAAATTTAGTAAAATTTGACATACTTTTCTTATTTTTGCTTTTACATTTTGTCTTTGCGCTTATGAAGATCAAGAGATTTGTCTGCAATGCCTTTCAGGAGAACGCCTATGTGGTTTCAGAAGGCGCAGACTGCATTATCATAGATCCGGGGTTTACTTCCAGTGAGTTATCCGGCCTGTATGAGTATCTGGCAGAGGAAAACCTCTCCCCCTCCGCCATCCTGCTCACCCATTCCCATCCGGACCACACCTGCGGCCTGCAGGCACTGGTAGAACGATTTGGTATCTCCGTACAATCATTACAGGCGGAGACCGGCGCGTTTCCGGCTGAGCCTTTTTTCGGCGAAGACGGGAACGACGCCGGCGCAGCCCTATATGGCTTTAAGGTTATCGCCACCCCGGGCCATACGCCCGACAGCGTCTGCTACTACAACGAAGCCGAACACATCCTCTTCACCGGCGACACCCTCTTTGCCGGTAGCATAGGCCGCACCGACCTCCCCGGCGGCGACTACGACTCCGAGATCCGTTCGATAATGGAAAAACTGATCTTCCTCCCGGGAGAAACCGACATCTATCCAGGCCACGGCCCCGCCAGCACCATCGCCCGTGAACGGATGGAGAACCCCTTCCTGGAGCCCTTCAACGAAAGGGAAGAAATCGAAGAACTTAACTAGAGACCTTAACGGAATCTTTATTGAAGAAGGCGGCCCAGGCAATGACTAGGGCGATGCTGGATATTACCCAGACGGCGGCCAGGGAGGCGATGCCGCCGGAAAGGCCGAAACTGTCGCTGATCATACCCAGAATCCAGGGAGCGAGGGAGCCTATGCCGAATCCGAACAGGATCAGCACGGCCGAAGAAAGCGAGTAGTATTTAGGCTCGATCACATCGTAAAGGACGGCATAGGTACCCGCATCGAAGAAGGCCCTGAAGAAGCCGAAACCTGCCAGCGCGGCACACACAAGTACGAATTTGGCAGATACTCCCATCAGCACAATGCAGGGAGATGCCAGCAGGAGTCCTGCGGCCTGCAGCAGCAGACGGTTTCTTCCGCCGCCGGCACGGGAAGCCATCCTGTCGGAAAGCATCCCAGCCACTAAAACACCCACGAATGCCGCAGCATGGGTCCAGAACATAGAGTGGAACCCGGCGGAGGAAAGGCTCAGATCGAAGGTCTCCTTCAGGTATTTCGGCATCCAGGTCAGATATCCGTTAAGCCCGAAGATCAGCCCGCAATACGCCACCAGCATACAGACGGCGGTGGGCACTTTGAATATGGCGGAAATTGCTGCAGGCAGCGACGGGGCATCCGCCTTTGGCGCAGGCACGGCATCCTGTTCCGGGGCCTTATCCCTCAGGCGCAAGGCCAGTATCGCTGTAAAGATGATACCGGCGCCGCCGAAGAGGAAGAAGGCGTACTGCCAGCCGAGTTTTTCCGCCAGCCAACCCGCCAGGAACCCGCAAGTGATGACGCCCAGATAGTAGGATGTCTGATGGATGGACATCGCCCGCGCCCTGGTGCGGCTGTCATGATAGCCCGCAATGATGCCGGTATAGGTAGGCCCGAACATCCCCTGTCCAAGCCCCATTCCGAAGCAGCGGAAAAGGATGAAAGCGAAGATGCCCCCGGCAAAGCCAGTGAGCAAGGTGGCGGTGCTGAAAATCAGCACGCTGATCCATATCTGACGGCTGCGGCTCAGCCTGTCGGCATAGTACCCGGCGAAGGGCACCGTGATGGCATAGAATACATTGAACAGCGTGGAAATCAGGCCCATCGTGCTGTCGGATGCGCCCAGATGCAACTGTATCTGCGGCAGAACGATATTGAACGCCTGCCTGTCTGCCTGATTCAGGAAGAAGGCCACCCAAAGAAGCAGGACAACCTCCCACTTGTAGAACGGCTTATTCGTATTTACTGCCATATGCTTAGAATTCTATTACACGGATGCCCCGGGGCTCGATCCAGGGATCTTCTATTTCGGTGCCGTCGGCGAAAGCCAGACGCTGAGGTTCATCGCAGATATTGACTATAAACAAGGCCGATTCCCCATCCTTCGCCTTCCACATCCCACTATAAAGCAAGGGCACGTTTTTCTTTATTTCGGCAGCGGATTTCCCATCGGTGAATGCATAGATTGACACTTTCGAAATATCGATTTCCGCATAAGGAACATCCATTGCCGGAGTTCTTTCCATCTCGCCGAAAAGCAAATACTTAGCATACTCCCGACGGGTTTCCGCAAGGCGTCTCAGGAAGTCCATCTCCGGCTCGCGCATTTCATCGAGAAATGCATGGTAGTTTGCAATCATCGGCTGCATGCCGAACACGAACGAACGCGCCTGCTCCATCCTGAATTGCATATTGTATCTGTCCGGAAGCAGGGTCTCGCAACCCTTCGGCCGGTGCTCAGCGGGCCAGAGTTCATCGTAAGGAGGATACACCAGTGAACTGTAACTGCCAAAACTTATCGCATAATCGTGATATACCGCCTGGAAGAGCGGGATAGCCTCGGCATCGCCGCCGATGTACCTTTCCCTGCTGACGGCTAGCGTCAGGAACAGATCGAGATCCGATATCCAATCCTCCCCCGATCCCTCACCGGCAAGAACGGCGCCGGCATCCTTCTCCCGGATGCGCGAAGCCATCCTGGAGAAATCTTCATACCAGTAACTGCCCCCGGAAAGCGGATGCCCGTGGTTCGGATCGAAACAGCGCAATGCGAGGCAGGCTTCATCCATATAGATGCCGCCCACGCCATAATCCCTCAACAGCGTATCCGCCATCCCAACATATCGATCCGTCCAATAATCGCAGGCGAGGCACATCGCCGCAATCTCATGCCTGGTAAAGGCGTTGGAAACGGCCGTAGAAGGCTCTCCAGACGCTTTTTTCAAAGAATACGGCAGCGCATCCTCCCAATCGGAGACGGACGTGCCCCAGCGGAAGGAATTAATGTAAACCAGGCTGTTTAAATTCTCACTCGCCGCCTTTTGCACTGCATCCCGGAAACTCTCCGCGCCCTCCCGCGGAGGCAGATAATGAGGGAAATCCTCATCGTGCCCACATCCGCACCACCAGTGCCACAGCACGCTCACGGGGAGGCCGGATTCCTGCTGAAGATGCACTGCATCCGGCAGAACGTTCTCCGACCTGCCGCGGTTCCACACCCACAGCCCGGTATTGAGCACCCATTCGGGTATAGTATGATTTGCCAGCCTGCTCTGCTTGCACCAGCGTTGCTCCTTCGCCCACCTGCGGTAGATCTTTGCGGCGGACAGCCAATCCCCTTCGAACGGGCCGGTAATCACCTCATAAGCGGGAGAGAAACTCCCCTCCCCGAAAGCCGGGAAATGCTTGATCTTGAAGCAAGTACTGATCGTATCGAACTCTATGGTATAGTTCTTTGTATAGGAAGAGGCATCGTTGGTGGCAAGATACATCCCGGCCTCGGCTTCCCTGTCATACAAAGCCATCATCTGCATGGACATCTGCCCGGGACTGTCGTGGCTGAAACGGACTACCGGTTTCTCCGGGCCGATGCCGGAGCGGGGGTCTTTTTCCAGCCTCCCGAGCCAGCTGGAGACGGCCAGATCCTCATTCTCCATCTTCCTGAAACAGAGCACGGGATAGCACACGGTCACCGGTTCTTCAATGGACGAAAGCCCTTTCAGAGCAAGCCCCCAGTGGAGCATCGAATCTTTTTTGTCGAGGCGTACGGTAGCGCATACTTCCACCCCCGATTCCGCGGCCCAACGCATTTTCAGCGTCCCTCGGCCGACCTTCCTTATGCTTTTGACTTGCCCGGCCTGAGCCAGCAGACTGTCGGAAACGCCTCTCAACTCCCACACGGGGATGCTTTTGAGCAGCATCTCCTCTCCGGCGCTTTCCCCGGACTTATGAACCATCGAAACCGGGGCGCCGGTGGCAGTATCGAATTGCACACGCATCCTCTCATTCTCCAGCGAATCCGCCCGACAGGCACAAAATGCGACTGCCAGAATAGCGAGAGCCAGAGTTTTCAGAGGATGCATCATTATGCCAGCGTCTGTCCGCCGATGAATTCGCGCATGATGGAGGTCGGAGGGATGGCAGCGATCTCCATGGGTTTGAGGGCGATGACGGGTTCTATGAATTTGAGCAGGTCCTGAGCCTTCTGATAGGCGGGAGATGCCTCCGTGACCCCGTAAAGCAGAGGTTCTGCATAGTATTTCAGCAGCGGCAGGTCATAGAGAGTAGATGAGTTGAACACCACGCGGGCGTTTTCCTCGAAGGGGAAGATGTTGCGGGTCTCTCCCCTGCGGACGCTCGGCCAGCGGAGGATGTTTTCCTCGGGGCTGATGCCGCGGACGCGGTTGTCCCTGACGATGCGGCGGAGCAGCCTCTTGTCGGTGGTGGAACCGTGCTCCTTGTGGCCGCCGGGGAGGGCGGTCAGGGCAGAGATATAAACGTTGTAGATGCGGTTGCGGTCCACGTCGGGCGTAAGCGCGGGATTCAGCGCGTGGATGCCCTCCATGAAGAGCATATCGTTCTCTTCCAGCTTCATGCGGCGATTCTCGTCGAAGATAGTCTTGCCTTCCTTGAAATCGAATTTGGGAACAATTATCTCTTTCCCGGCCAGCAGGTCGTTCAGGTTTTCGTTAAGGAGATCCACGTTCATGGCGCCGAGGCTCTCGAAATCATACTCTCCGTTCTCGTCCTTCGGAGTATGCTCACGGTCCACGAAATAATTGTCCAGCTCTATCACCTTGGGGTTCAGACCCAACACCTGGCACTGCTGCGCGATGCGAAGGGAACTGCTGGTCTTGCCGCTCGATGACGGACCCGACATCATCACGATCTTGGTTTTCTTTTTGTGCCAGAAGATCTGATTGGCGATCTCGGCATATTTGCGCTCCTGCCTTGCCTCGCACAGATTGATGAGGCGGATAGCCTGCCCGTCAGCAAGCACACTGTTCAGTTTTTCGATGGTGTCGATTCCGACTGCAGAACACCAGTCCGCATATTCGCGGCGGGCCGCTTCGATTTTGGAGATTTCTTCGCTCATAACATCTTTTTCAAATAAGGTCCGGTCACCGATTTCTTGTCGGCCGCAACCTGCTCCGGAGTACCTGCAGCTACGATCCTTCCACCTTTGCGCCCACCTTCGGGGCCCATGTCGATGAGGTAGTCCACGCTCTTCAGCACGTCCAGATTATGTTCAATTATTATTATCGTATTGCCTTGGTCGGCGAGTTGATTCAGCACGCCGAGAAGTGTCTTTATATCTTCGAAATGCAGCCCGGTCGTGGGCTCGTCCAAAATATACAGGGTGTTGCCTGTGCTCTTGCGGAACAACTCCGCGGCCAGCTTCATGCGCTGGCTCTCTCCGCCCGACAGTGTTACCGAGCTTTGGCCCAGCCGCACATATCCTAGACCTACATCTACCAGTGCCTTGAGCTTGGGGGCGATCTTCGGGTTTTTGCCGAAGAACTCATAGGCCTCGTTGATGCTCATTTCCAGCACGTCGTTGATGTTTTTCCCTTTGTAATGGACCGCCAGCGTATCCTCCTTGTAGCGTTTGCCGCCGCAGACTTCGCAGGGCACATTCACGCTGGGGAGGAAGTTCATCTCGATCAACTTTATTCCGGCGCCCTTGCATTCCTCGCAGCGTCCGCCGGCCACATTGAAGGAGAAGCGGCCAGCCTTGAAGCCGCGCACCTTTGCGTCCGGGGTATCCTCGAAAAGAGCGCGGATGTCATCGAATACGCCGGTGAAAGTGGCGGGGTTGCTCCTGGGGGTGCGGCCGATGGGGCTCTGATCCACCTCTATTATTTTGTCTATGTTGCGGATGCCATCCAGATCTTCGTAGGGAAGGGGTTTCTCCACCGAGCGATAGAATTTTTTCTTGAGGATGGGGACGAGGGTTTCGTTGATGAGGGAGCTTTTGCCACTGCCGCTGACGCCGGCCACGCCGATGATGCGGCCCAGCGGGAAATCCACCGTCAGGTTTTTCAGATTGTTTCCGCTCGCTCCCTTCAGCGTCAGCACTTTCCCGTTCCCCGGGCGTCTTTTCTTCGGCACCTCGATTCTCTCTTCGCGATTCAGGTACCGCAGGGTGGCGGATCTGAGCGCCGTGTCCGGCGGAAGGGCTTCCCCCTGAGGGACGTAACACCCGCGGTTCGATAGCGGGGGGACCGTCCCGAAGGGATGGTGGGGTGAGTCCGCAGGACGAACTCCCTCAGGGGGAGCACCTTCCGCCGGACCGTTGTATATAATACGGCCCCCTTCATCCCCAGCGCCGGGACCGACATCCGTCAGCCAGTCCGCCGCTCTCATCGTCGCCTCGTCATGCTCCACCACCAGCACCGTATTTCCCTCGTCGCGAAGTTCCTTCAGGGAATTGATCAATTTTATATTGTCCCGCTGGTGCAGGCCGATGGAGGGTTCATCTAGAATGTAGATAACGTTTACCAGGCGCGAGCCGATCTGGGTGGCGAGGCGGATGCGCTGGCCTTCGCCGCCGGAAAGCGAACCGGTGGCACGGTCCAGTGAGAGATAATCCAGACCCACATCCATCAGGAAGGAAACACGGTCCCGCAGTTCCTTCAGGATGTCCCGTGCGATGGTGCCGGCGCGGTGCGAGAGCTTGCCGGGGAGAGTCCCCAGCCACTCATGCAACTCGCTGATTTCCATGGCCGAAACCTCGGAAATCGTCTTTCCGTCTATCTTGAAACAATTCGTCTCCTCGCGAAGCCGAGTGCCGTGGCAGACGGGGCAGACCACTTTATCTTCTATATGGTCCACTATCCCCGGCCAGTTGACCATCTGGGAACTCATCCCGTCCCCGATGCGGAAGAACTCGTCGGAGCCATAAACCAACAGGGACACCACCTCATCCGGCAGCGCCGCGATCGGCTCATGCAAAGAGAAATTATACTTGCGGGCGATGGCCCGTATCACCTCGAACTTCTTGTTCTCCCGCACCTTTCCCAGCGGCACTATACCGCCGTCCGCGATGCTCTTGGAAGGATCGGGGATGATGGTTTCCGGATTCACGTCCACCACCGTCCCAAGGCCCTTGCAATGAGGGCAGTATCCTTCAGGAGAATTGAAGGAGAAGGTATGTGGCGCGGGTTCCTGAAGGGAAACACCCGTTTCCGGATCCACCAGATGCTTGGAGTAATGATGGAGGGTATCGGTTTCGTGGTCGAGTATGGCGAGCGAGCCCTTGCCCATGTTCAGGGCCGTCATCACCGAGGCACGGACGCGCTTTTCGTCGCCCTCCCCCGGCTTCAGCTTATCTATCACCAGCTCGATGAAATGCCCCTTGTAGCGGTCCAGGGACTCGACTTCGTTCAGGCTCAGGATTTCGCCGTCGATACGCACCTGGGCATATCCTTTCTTGCGCAAGCTCTCGAACAGCTCGCGGTAATGGCCCTTGCGGCCGCGCACCAGAGGCGAAAGCAGCAGGCACTTACGGCCGGCGTACTCGCGCATTATCAGGTCCACTATCTGCTCGTCGGTATAACGCACCATCTCCTTGCCGCTGACGGGCGAATAGGCGGTGGATGCGCGGGCGTAGAGCAGACGCAAGAAGTCGGAGATTTCGGTAATGGTGCCAACCGTGGAGCGGGGATTGTTGCCGGTGGTTTTCTGCTCGATGGCGATGATAGGGCTCAGCCCCTCGATGCTTTCTACCTGGGGCTTGTCCAGTATCCCCATGAAATGCTTGGCGTAGGGAGAGAGTGTATTGAGATAGCGGCGCTGGCCTTCGGCATAGATGGTATCGAAGGCGAGGGAGCTCTTGCCGCTGCCGCTGAGCCCTGTTATGACCGTGAACTTGCCGCGCGGGATATCCACATCGACATTTTTCAGGTTATGGGCCTTAGCACCACGTATCTTTATATACTGCTCCTTGTTCATTCGAAACACAAATATAAGTTATTTACAAATAATTCGTATCTTCGTGAAAACAATTGAATAACGCATTATGTCAACTCTTTTTGCAATACTTGCAAGTATTATCGCCCTGAATACCGCTAATACCACCCTGGCACTTACCGCCGCCCCCGGCGAAGAGGCCCGGATCGTTTACTACGGCACTCGTCTTCCCGATGCCACAAAGGGGGCTCTGGACACATATTCCGCCCAGAAAGCCTACCCCTGCTATGGCACTATAGGCACCCAGGAAGCGGCTTTCGCCGCAATCCATCCGGACGGCAACCGCACCGTTCAGCTATGGGTGGAGGACAGCTCCATTCAAGCCTGGGAAGGAGGGCAGATACTCTGCATCAACTGCAAAGACAATTACTATCCTCTGAGGGTTAAGATATACTACAAGACCTTCCGGGACCAGGACATGATCGAGACCTGGACTGAAACCGTCAATGAAGGGAAGAAGCCCCTCACTCTCACCCGCTTCGACTCCGGGCATCTGCCCATCCGCTGCGATGACGTGTGGATTTCCACCCTCTACGGTGCCTGGGCAAACGAGGGTCGGGTGAATACCGAGCCCCTTACCCGCGGTTGGAAAGTGATACGCAATATCGATGGTGCCCGCAACTCCCAGTATTCCCATGCCGAGGTGATGATCTCGCTGGACGGCAAGCCCCGTGAGGATGCCGGCAGGGTAATCGGCGCAGCGCTCTGCTGGGGCGGAAACTATGAACTCCGTTTCCAGACTAACGAAACCGACTTCCACCACTTCTTCGCAGGGATACTCCCCGAGCACGACAATGTTATATTAACTAAGGGCAAATCCTTCGCCACACCCCATCTCGCGCTTACTTTCAGCAACGCCGGCCTGAGCGGAGCCAGCCGCAATTTCCATCGCTGGGGCCGCAAATACAAACTCCAACACGGCGACACCGAGCGCAGGATCCTGCTGAACAGCTGGGAGGGGGTTTATTTCAAGATCAATGAAGAGGGAATGTTCCAGATGATGGACGATATCGCCGGCATGGGCGGAGAACTTTTCGTGATGGACGATGGCTGGTTCGGGGACAAATACCCCCGCAACAACGACCATACTTCCCTCGGAGACTGGGTGGTGGATACCCGCAAACTCCCCGGCGGAGTGGGCTCTCTGGTCAAGGCGGCTACCGAAAAAGGCATCAAGTTCGGTATCTGGGTGGAGCCGGAGATGACCAACACCGTGAGCGAACTCTACGAGGCTCATCCCGACTGGATTGTCAAGAGTGAAAACCGTGAGATAGTGCAGGGCCGTGGTGGCACCCAGGTGGTGCTTAATCTTGCCAAGAAGGAAGTGCAGGACTTCGCCTTCAGCGTAATAGACAATCTGATGAAGGAGAATCCGGACATCGCCTATATCAAGTGGGATGCTAACGCCAACCTTGCAATGGATTGCTCCAATATCGCGTACTGGGAAGGCTTTGCCGCACTCTGCGACCGCGTGCGTGAGGCCTACCCGGACATCACTATCCAGGACTGCGCATCCGGCGGTGGCCGTGCCAACTGGGGCGTCCTGCCATGGTTCGATGAGTTTTGGGTATCCGATAATACCGACGCCCTCCAACGCATCTACATCCAGTGGGGAACGTCCTACTTCTTCCCTGCCATCGCAATGGCAGCGCACATCAGCGCCACCCCCAACCATACCGTGCGCCGGACCACTTCCCTGAAGTACAGGATAGACGTTGCGATGAGCGGCCGCCTGGGCATGGAGATCCAGCCTAAGAATATGACTGATGAGGAGAAGGATATCTGCCGCAAGGCGATAGCGGACTACAAGCGCATCCGCCCGATAGTGCAGTTCGGCGATATCCACAGGCTCGTATCTCCTTACGACGAAAAGGGATACGCGTCCATGATGTACACCTCCGAGAAGCTTGACAAGGCCGTGGTTTACTGGTGGAGGACACGCAACTTCTACGACGATCATCTCCCGCGCCTGCGCCTCTCCGGGCTTGATCCGGACCGCAACTATAAGGTGACCGAACTTGACCGGCTGGATCTGAAACCCCTCCGCTACGAAGGCAAGAGTTTCAGCGGACGTTTCCTGATGGAGTCAGGTCTGGAAATCCCGGCCACGAACGATGTGAAACCATCGCTGCGCAGCGACTGGTCCAGCCGCGTACTGCTGCTGGAGGCCGAGTAATTATCGACAATTAGAGACCCCGCTTTTCCGCCAACTCCTCCTGGATCTTTGCCATCCGGGAGCGGGTGAGGGGGTAGAAGGATACTATCACTACCGCCAGGGCAGCGACCGCAGCGGGGATCCAGCTCATCAGAAGTTTAAGGCCGTTGATGGCCTCCGGAGTCTGCACAGCGCCGGCGGTGGTGTTATAGCCGAACGCGGCCAGCATCCACATTACAGCCGCTCCGCCAAAGGCTCCTCCGAACTTCTGTGCCATGGAGGATGAAGAGAAGATCAGGCCTGTCGAGGCCGATCCGTCGCGATTCTCCGCGAAGTCGCTCACATCCGCATACATGCTCCAGATCATAGGGAACAGAACGCCCGTGCAGATGCTCACAAGCACCTGCAGCACAAGCATCCACCAGTATCCGCTGCCATTGACGGGCACATAGAAGAAGAGGATGCTGAGCACTATCAGCGAAGCGAAGGAGAGCATGTAGGTGGCCTTCTTGCCCAATTTCGCCGCCAGCGGGACGGCCAGCGCCACGCCTATCATGTTGCAGACCTCGCCGATGGAGAGGAAGAGCCCGGCATAGAAGAGGAAGCTCCATCCGCCCAGATTCAAGTGCACGTCGGCACCGATCACATCGCTGAAGTAATATGCCACCACGCTGCCACGTATGGTGCAGAAGAGGTTGGAACAGAGCGCCGCTCCGATGAGTATCCACCAGGGGGCATTGCGAAGCAGGGATTTGAGATCCTTGCCGACGGATGAGGTGCTTACGGTATGCAGTTTCTCCTTGGTAAGCCCGAAGCAAAGCAGGAAGAGGATGAGGCAAGCCGTGGCTATCACGAACATCGCATGCTGCCATCCTGCGGGAGCATCATATCCTCCGAGAGCATTGCAGAGAGGCTCCCAGCAGAAGAGGGCCACGAAACTACCGGCATAAGCGAAGAACATGCGGAAGGAACTCAGCACCGTCTTGGTGTCGGAATTGTCGGTCATCACGCCCAGCATCGCCCCGTAAGGCACGTTGATGCCGGTGTAGACCGTCATCATGAGGATGTAGGTCACATAAGCCCAGACAAGTTTCGTGGTAGGACCGGCATCCGGAGTGGTGAAGAGGAGTATGCCGCAAAGCGCGAACGGTGCGGCCATGAACAACAGGTACGGACGATACTTTCCCCAACGGGTATGGGTACGGTCTGCCAGAATTCCCATCATCGGGTCGCTGACCGCATCCCAAATGCGGGTTATCACCAGCAGCAAGGCCACCTGGTCCAAAGTGAGACCGAAAATGTTGCTATAAAAGAAGGGCAGGTAGTATGAGAATATCTTCCAGAACATCGAGGAAGACATATCCCCGAAACCATAGCCGACCTTCTCTGCGAAAGATGTCCGTATAGTTGCCATATTACTTATTCAAGTTCTTGTCTATCAATCTGTTCAGCCGTTCCACACTGAGGCCGGTGCGCAGCCCGTCAGGTTCCGTGTGAAGGCAATAATCTACCAGTCTGTCAATGCTCGAAACCGCCACATGCATGCGCGTGTCGCTGGAGGCATAGTAGATATACACCGTGCCATCCTCGTCGGCTATCCATCCGTTCGAGAACAGGACGTTCATCACATCGCCGATGTACTCCTCTCCCTCGGGAGCCATGAAGAAGCCGGCAGGCTCGGCAATTACGCGGGAAGGATCCTCCAGCGCCGTCATATACATATATAATACGTAACGCAGGCCGCTCGCGCATCCGCGTACGCCATGCGCGAGGTGCAGCCATCCCTGAGGCGTCTTGATGGGCGCGGGGCCCTCGCCGTTCTTGCATTCCTTGATGGTGTGGTAGTTGCGGACGTTGATGATCTTCTCGTCGCGGATGACTGCGCCATCCATCGTATCCACCAGTGCCCAGCCTATTCCTCCGCCGCTGCCGGCATCAATGAAACCATCCTGCGGGCGGGTGTAGAGGGCATATTTACCATCCACGAATTCAGGATGCAGGACCACGTTGCGCTGCTGGCTGGCAGACTGGATATCCGGCAGGCGCTCCCAGTTCACAAGGTCCTTGGTGCGCGCCACTCCGGCGGCCGCCACGGCGGAAGAAAGGTCCCCCTTGGGGGCGGCGGGATCCTTGCGTTCCACGCAGAAGATGCCGTAAATCCATCCGTCTTCGTGGGCGGTGAGACGCATGTCATATACATTGGTGGCAGGTTCTCCCCATTCGGGCATTGTGATAGGACGTTGCCAGAATCGGAACCCGTGGGTGCCGCAGGTGCTCTCGGCCACCGCGAAGAAGGATTTGCGGTCGGCGCCTTCCACACGCACCACCAGATAGTAGCGGCTGCGTATCTTGATGGCACCGGCATTGAATGCCGCGTGTATGCCGAAACGCTCCATCAGGTAGGGATTGCTAACCGGATCGAAGTCGTAGCGCCACTCCAGGGGCGCATGGGCGGCGGTCACCACCGGATACATATATCTCTCGTAAATGCCGTTATCCTCAACCGGGAAATTGATTCTCCTCAGCAACTCCTCGTGCTTGGAACGGAGAAACGCCTCTCTCTCTTTGTAATCCATAGCTAAATCAATACTATCTGTTCGAGTTCTGCGAATATCTTGAAATCATCTTCATATTTGAATCCCTTCCAAGGGCCGAAGAAATGCTCGGGCTTGTCCCAGGCATTACGCCATGTGAGGACGTAGGCGATGGGATAGTCCTTGATAGCCGGGTACAGGGTTTCCATCCACCAGGTAGGATACTCGAAGGATTCCAGGCCGGTTTCGGAAAGTGCGATAATCTTTTTATGCTCCTTGCCCAGACGGGTCAGGAACTCCAAGCTCCAGGCCAGCTTGGCAGTGAATTCCTTGCAGGCCGCATCCTGAGTGGCAGCATCCTCCATCACATAGGTATAAGCATCGAATCCCATGACATCTATTATCTCGTCGCCGGGATAACGCTCCATATAACCATCGGCATCCACATCCATATTCGGCGAGAAGCACCATAGAATATTGTCGAAGCCGCGCTCTTTAACCATATAATCGAACGTAAGCTGCCAAAGAGCCAGATATTGCTCGCGCGTGCAGAGTTTCTGCCCCCACCAGAACCAACTCCCGGTATTCTCGTGCCAGGGGCGGAAGATGAAGGGGATGCGCTTGCCATCGGCGTCCCTGAGGGTATCGAAGAAATCCCCCAGAATCTGCAGCCAGCCCATGAATTTGGCGTGGTTCTCCCCTCCTTCGAGGATGGATGCCACCACCTGGTCTGAACTCACATCCCAGGCGGTATCGCCGGTAAGAGGATTGCGGGGATGCCAGGAGAAGGTTACCACTCCTCCCCTCTCCACCTGCTTCAATGCGGCACGGCGGATCAGCACGAAGGGCACGGCGTCTAGACTCTTGTCGCCTCCAAGCTCGATCTCGCCGAGCTCCAGGCCGAGCATGGCAGGATACTTTCCGCACACGTCCTTCACATCCGAACGGATTAATTCATCAGCGGCGGGGTCCTCGACCTTCCAGGCATGACCATAGCAGAGGTCATCCTGATGCCCGTAAAGGATTTTGCCGGCATCGACCGATGCCTTCAGGCAGTCCAGCAACTTGGTGCGGCCGGATACTTCTTCCGTTTTGCAAGATGGGGCTAACATAGCGGCGATTAATACGATAATGCTGAGTTTTCTTACGATTTTCATATTTGATTATTGATATTTACTGAAAAATGCATCCCGGGTTTGTAACCACTCGGATATCTCCCAGATGCCGTGCCCGCAGCGCGGAGCACAGAAATAATGTTTTTCCGATTTCACGTTGTTGTAGCCGGCGAAATTGGTATGCGGCGGGCAGGTCGGATCCTGAAGGCCGAAGGCCATATATGCCGGGCAGGTGATGCGCGAGGCGAAGTTCTTGACGTCGAAGTACCGCAACATCTCCATAAGCTGCTCGCGAGGTATGCCCTCGGCATCCGCATGCCTGAAAACCTCCTGCATGGGCCAGTTCACTATGCGGGCATAGTCGGGATAATCGCTGAGGAAAGGCACTCCCGGGGTGATAGCGCGCATCCTGTCTGTGAGTGCGGCGGATATCCATGTGAAAGCACCTCCCTGGCTGTCGCCGCAACCAAAGATGCGGGTGGTGTCTGCCTTGGGCAGGCCTGCCGCGAATTCTACGGAACGGACGATGTCGCAGAAGGCTCCGCGATAGTAGAAATCCTCCTTGGAGGCAAGCCCACGGTCGATCCATCCGTCCTGGTTGCCCTTGAAGATGCCCTGGTCCCGCACGCTCACGAGATAGTCTATGCGGTCGGCATGGTAGTCCGGATCCTCATAATAGACGTTGGCGCCATAGCCCATGAAACCCATCATCACCGGGTAGCGGCCCTCGGCGGTGGGGATGAAAATGATGCCGCCCATGGTAGCACCCCCGAACGAGGGGATCTCCACACGGTAGCATTCGCGGACGGCGGAGGAATGCTCAGGGACCAGCGTCCACTTTACCTCCAGCGGCACTTCATTCAATTCGGAAATGGTCGTTTCCCAGAATTCGTCGAAGTCCACCGGAGTATCGGCAGGGCTCTGGATCTGTTCGGGATTGACTCCTATGTTGAAGGGCTTGTTATCGTTGATCTTTATCTGATAAAAACCGGGGGCTAATTTTCCAAGGGGCAGCATTGTGCGGACGCTTTCACCAGGCTTGGTGCGCAGCTTGATACTCTTTTCGAGGATCGGTGCGGCGGTAGTGTCCATCAGGTCCAGATCCCTCTTTATACTAAGCTCTATTATGGTTCTGAATTCATTGCCGGTCACATCGGCCGCCAACTTGAAGGGGCCTTTGCCGAAAAACAGCCAATCGTGTTCCACGGGGACCTCTACGGAGACCTCGTCCGAAACAGCGCAATCCCGGCTGCAAGACGCAATGGAGAGCGTCAGAAGGCAGAGTATCGAAAGAATAAAAAATCTGAGTCGGTTGCTGTTTATCGTTATCTCCGGAGAAACCTGACGCATAGTGATATCGTTTCTACAAAGATAGGTTTTTTTCTTTTTTCGTATCTTCGCGTTATGAATAATTCGATTGGATTATTGAAGGCAGAAGTTCTGTCCGAGTTGGAAAAAGACATACTCCCCTTCTGGTTGGACCGTATGCAGGACCCTGCAGGAGGGTTTTACGGGCAGATGGATGGTTGCGGACGGCTGATTCCCGATGCCCCAAGGGGCGGGATTCTATGTGCCCGCATCCTCTGGACCTTCTCATCCGCCTACCGTATTCTGGGCAAGGCGGAGTATCTTTCCGCGGCCCGGAATGCTTTCGTGCAGATAAGGGACAAATTCCTCGACCGGCAGTTCGGCGGCATCTACTGGAGTTTGAATGCAGACGGCTCGCCGCTGGATACCAAAAAGCAGTTCTACGCTATCGCTTTCGCGGTTTACGGTTGCGCCGAGTTCTTCCGCGCCACCGGCGAAGAGGAGGCGCTGGAGATGGCCATCAGCCTCTGGCGGAGCATCGAGGACCATAGTTTGGATGTTGAGAAGGGAGGATATATCGAGGCCTGCACGCGCGACTGGCAGCCCATTGAGGATATGCGCCTTTCTGCCAAGGATCGGAATGATGCCAAGACGATGAATACTCATTTGCATATCCTGGAGGGCTATACCGGCCTGTACAGGGTTTGGAAGGATGAGACTTTGCGCCGCCGGCTGGTGGAGTTGTGCGATATATTTATGGATCGCATCGTACGTCCGGACGGACACCTCGGTCTGTTCTTCGACGAAGATTGGCGTTCGCAGTCGGATATGGTGTCGTTCGGGCACGATATCGAGGCGTCGTGGCTGCTCTGCGAGACGGCGGAGTTGCTGGATGATGCTGTCTTGCTCGCCCGCGTCCGCGACTGCTGCAGCCGCATCGCCAATGCCGCCCTGGAGGGCCTTCAGCCGGATGGTTCTATGATTTATGAAGGGACGCCAGCGGCGTCATTCGACACTGACCGTCACTGGTGGGTTCAGGCAGAGACCGTGGTCGGTTGCCTGAATCAATCTCAAAAGCCGTCCGGCGGCTGGCTAAACAAGGCGATCCGCTGCTGGGACTATATCAAGAACCACCTGATCGCCCCCGACGGTGAATGGTACTGGAGCGCCGACGCGGAAGGCATCCCCAACACCCGCGACGACCGCGCCGGCTTCTGGAAATGCCCCTACCACAACGGCAGGATGTGCATGGAAGTCCTGGAAAAGTATTAACTTTGTTCTCGCAAAAACCACTGAAATGACCACATACAGACAAACGGGCAGCCGGGCCTATCTCACCGGCATAGTGCTGGTTGCCGTTATCGGCGGACTTCTTTTCGGATACGACACTGCTGTGATTTCCGGCGCGGAACGCGGCCTCCAGGCGTTCTTCCAGAGCGCGGGCGATTTCGGATATACCGATGCTCTGCACGGTTTCACCACCTCCAGTGCCCTGATCGGATGCATTATCGGAGCCTTGATTTCCGGGGTGATGGCCTCGCGTCTGGGGCGCAAGCGCTCGTTGTTTGCAGCGGGCATAATGTTCTTCCTGTCCGCCCTCGGCTCATATTATCCGGAGTTTTTGTTCTTCCAGAAAGGGGTTGCAACCAAAGGATTGCTGGTGGCGTTCAACCTTTACCGGGTGCTCGGTGGCATAGGTGTGGGTATGGCATCTGCCCTCTGCCCGATGTACATCGCCGAAGTATCCCCCGCAAACAAACGCGGCACGCTCGTTTCGTGGAACCAGTTCGCTATCATCTTCGGACAGTTGGTGGTGTATTTCGTGAACTTCCTCATCATCCGCTCCCACGCCAATGATCCGGCGGTGGTGGAGTGGACTAACAGCATAGGCTGGAGGGTGATGTTCGTGAGCGAGGCCGTGCCCGCAGCGCTGTTCACGGTGCTGATCCTGCTGGTGCCCGAAACTCCTCGTTATCTGGCACTTAACGGGCAGGATGACAAGGCCCTCACCGTGCTCTCCAATATCAACGGAGAGGCCCGCGCCCGCGAGATTCTTGCGGAAATCAAGGCCACTGCCGTAGAGAAAACGGAGAAGCTTTTCAGCTATGGCTGGATGGTAATTTTCATAGGGTGCATGCTGAGCGTTTTCCAGCAGATAATCGGCATCAACGCAGTGCTGTATTTTGCGCCGCGCATCTTCGAGTCTATGGGCGTGAGCAACAATATGCTCTTCACTGTGATCATGGGGGTAATCAACATCTCCTTCACCCTGGTGGCCGTTTTCACCGTGGAGAAACTGGGGCGTAAGCCACTGCTCATTACCGGCTCTCTGGGAATGGCCGTAGGTGCACTGGGTGTGGCGCTTTCCAATGTGGTCACTCTTCCCGCCGTGATTCCGGTTATCAGCATCATGGTCTACAGCGCGTGCTTCATGTTCAGCTGGGGCCCGATCTGCTGGGTCTATATTTCAGAGCTCTTCCCGAACACTATACGCAGCCAGGCTACGGCCATTGCTGTGGCGTTCCAGTGGATTTTCAACTTCATCGTTTCCAGCACCTTCGTACCCATGTACAACATGCGCCTTGGTGCAATGGGCGACAGCTTCGGCCATTTCTTCGCATACGCTCTCTACGGCGTGATATGCATCATCGCCGCCGTGTTCGTCTGGCGCCTTGTTCCTGAAACCAAGGGCAAAACCCTGGAAGACATGACCGCCCTATGGCGCAGCAGGAAATAGTTTATAGAGAGGCCAGCGGAATCCGAGCGAGGTAAACCGCCGCCTTGGGGGTGGCGTGGGATGAGTAGTAGCTGACCCATAGTTCGTCCCCAACCACAAGGAAACCGGGATAGCTGGTATCACCGCCCGAAGGAAGCACCGCAATCTGCTCGAAACGACCGTCAAGGCCGCCCTTCAGCAACATGGTCTTGTAGGATCCGGGGATCAGATACGACCTGGAACCGGCCACGATGGTACTGTCATTCAAAGCAATGAAGTTGGGTCCTCCGAGCTGGAATCCGATCTTATTCAACTTCCAATCGGTGTAAGGCGGCTCGCTCACACCCCAGATACCCTGCTTGTCCAGTTTCTCCTGGCGCAGAAGCATCAGCATTCGCCCGTCCGAAAGGAAATGCACCGAGGCTTCGTTGGGAAAGCCGGGGACATCGATTTTTGCAACATCCTCGTAATGAATTCCGTCGGTCGTCTTAACTAGAAAGACTATTGTCTTGTTATCGGGGTCGGACGTATCTTCCAATGAAGAATACACCACTCCGTATCCTGTGTCGCCATTCCAGTCTATCTTCCACAGCCAGTCTTCGCCAGTGGCAATGTCGGAGACGATTTCTATGGGTTCCGGGGCGCTGAAACTGCATCCGTCACGGCTTTCGGAGTACATGGGATCCCGGCCAACAAGCTTCTTATCCACATACACAGAACCACCCATCGACACCAGCAGTCGGCCGTCAGGGGTTACCGAGAGCGAAGGGTCGCGGAGGTCATAACCTTCTTTGGAGAGGCAGGCGACGGATTTCCATTTTCTGCCGTTACGGGATTGCAACACACGAATCTGTCCGCGGGCGGTTCCGTCGGTTTCGAAAATATGGCTGCCCGCCTCGCGGAATGCCACGTAATAACGGCCGTCGAATTCGGTCAGCGAGGTGAAGGCGCAATGTTTTTCGCTGTCCCAGATGCGATCCACCTTTATGTTGACATCAAAGCCTGATGTCCGGCTTGAGCAACCGGACATCAGCGAAAACGACACTGCAAAGCAGATGCTAAACAGAATAAAGGTTGACCAGCGTCTCATAGAGTTCCTGTTTTCCGGAAATCTGCTTGGGCTCGCCGTTAGACTTGGCATAGGCCACCAGGTCTTCGAGAGACGCCTTGCCCTCATCGAACTTCTTACCGAGACCGGCATCGAACGAGGCATAACGCTCCTTCACCATGGCAGGAATCGGAGACTTCTCCACAATCTCCGCAGCATTCAGCAAGCCATGAGCCATCACATCCATCGCAGAAATATGAGCGATAAAGATATCCTCGGGATTGGTGGAATTGCGGCGCAGCTTAGCATCGAAGTTGGATCCGCCGGGGGCCAGGCCGCCGTTACGCACGATCTGCAACATGGCCTGAGTCATCTCCAGCACATCGTTCGGGAACTGATCGGTATCCCAACCGTTCTGGGCATCCCCGCGGTTGGCGTCGATGGAACCCAAAAGTCCGTTATCCACGGCAACTGCCAGCTCGTGCTCGAAGGTATGGCCGGCGAGAGTGGCATGGTTAACCTCGATGTTCACCTTGAAGTCCTTGTCCAAACCGTTGGCGCGGAGGAAGCCGATAACCGTCTCTGTGTCAACATCATACTGATGCTTGGTAGGTTCCATGGGCTTGGGCTCGATAAGGAACACGCCCTTGAATCCCTTGCCGCGGGCATAGTCACGGGCGGCCTTCAGCATGTTCGCGAGATGATCTTTTTCGCGCTGCATCTGGGTATTCAGAAGAGAACTGTAACCCTCGCGTCCGCCCCAGAAAACATAGTTCTCGCCGCCGAGTTTGATGGTGGCGTCGAGGGCGTTCTTTATCTGAACAGCAGCACGTGCCACTACGTCGAAATCCGGGTTGGTGGCAGCTCCGTTCATGTAGCGCTTGTGGCCGAACACGTTGGCGGTTCCCCAGAGGTTCTTGATGCCGGTTTCCTTCATCTTAACCAGCAGATAATCAGTGATTTCCTTCATGCGGGCCTCGTACTCCGCGATGTCATCCGTGTCCTCTATCAGGTCGATGTCATGGAAGCAGAAGTAGCCGATGCCGAGCTTCTGCATAAGCTCGAATCCGGCGTCCACCTTATCCTTGGAACGCTGCATGGGAGAGGATGCTTTATCCCACTCGTAGCTGCGGGTCTGGCCGCCGAACTGGTCGGCAGAAGCCTGCCCGAGGCTGTGCCACCAGGCCAACGCGAAACGCAGCCAGTCCTTCATGGGTTTGCCGAGGACTACGCGCTCGGGTTCATAATAATGGAATGCAAGGGGGTTCTTGCTTGCGGGCCCCTCGAAGGGGATTTTGCCAATGTTAGGGAAGTACTGTTTCATATCGTAAGATGTTTTTTCCAATTATCGTATGCCTCCAGATACGGGGTGCGGTCGGGGGCGGGTTCCACCACGGCGAGGCGCTCCAAAGTTGCAAACGCTTCGGCCGGCGAAGCATAGATGCCTGCGCCAAGCCCGGCACCACGGGCGGCACCCACGGCACCGTCGGTATCATACAGTTCGATGGTAGCGCCTGAAACGGATGCCAGCGTCTCCCGGAAGATCTCCGAGAGGAACATATTCGCGTTGCCGGCGTGGATGCGGTCTATCTTCATACCCATAGACTGCATCACTTCAATGCCATATTGGAAGGAGAAGACTATCCCCTCCTGCGCAGCCCGGAGCAGATCCCCGCGGCCGTGGCGGTTGAAGTCGATTCCGTGGAAGCTGCAGCCGGGGGCGGAATTGCTCAGCATGCGCTCGGCGCCGTTGCCGAAGGGAAGGATGCTGATGCCGCGGCTGCCTACCGGCGATTCCTTCGCGAGTGCGTTCATGCCGGGGTAAGTCATGCCGTCGAAGGCCACGTTCCGGCGCATCCAGGAATTGAGGATGCCGGTGCCATTTATGCAGAGGAGCACTCCCAGGCGCGGATCGGCGGCGGAGTGATTCACGTGTGCAAATGTGTTGACGCGGGACTGAGGGTCGTAGTTAACCTCCCCCAGCACGCCATAGACCACCCCGGAAGTGCCGGCGGTGGCAGCGATCTCGCCCGGGTTCAAAACGTTCAGGCTGAGGGCGTTGTTGGGTTGATCTCCGGCGCGATAAGTGACGGGGATGCCTGCTGGCAGACCGAGTTCCTCCGCAATCGCGGGCAGCAGCCTCCCCTGCTCTCCAAAGGTGGGGCGTATTTCCGGGAGGATGGAAGCGTCAAAGCCGTAGAAATCAAGCAGTTCCCGGGCGGGACGGTTCTGCGCGAAATCCCACATCATCCCCTCCGAGAGGCCGCCTACCGTAGTGCACGGCTCTCCCGTCATTCGAAGGGCGATATAGTCCCCCGGGAGCATGATTTTACGGATGCGCGCGAAGAGTTCCGGCTCGTTCTCTTTCACCCACGCGAGTTTGGCGGCGGTGAAGTTTCCGGGCGAGTTGAGCAGATGCTCCAGGCACCAGCCGGACCCCAGAGACTCGAAGGCCTTCTGCCCATAGGGAACGGCGCGGGAGTCGCACCAGATGATGGCGGGACGCAGGGGGTGGAGGTCCTTGCCCACACACACGAGACCATGCATCTGGTAGGAGATGCCGACCGCGGAGACGGAAGCCTTGCCCGCAACCGCCATCACTTCCGCAGTGGCGGCCTTGAGATATTCCCACCAGGAGTCCGGGTCCTGCTCGGCCCAGCCGGGCTGCCGCGAAAGGATGGGAGCCTCGGTTTTCGGGTAGAATGCCGAAGCGACGCATTTTCCTGTTTCCGCACAGACCAGACTGGCCTTGACTGAAGAACTTCCTAAATCGTATCCTAAAATGAGCATATACAAATATAAGATTTTTTCTATATTTGTAGTCTTAATTAATAAGACTAAATATCGAACTCATGGATTTTAAAAAATCTATCCTTTTCATTTTCTGCCTGTTGGCTATTTTCGCATCTTGCAATCCCGAACCCAAGCAAGAATCGGCCAGTATCGTAACGACCAACGTCAGCGTTCCTTCCCTCATTGAGATCGAGGAAGGGCAGGCCGTGGTAATACCCTTCCGTGGCATCACCAATATCGTGGCAACGGACCAGGTAATGATCAGGACTGTGGCAGGGGATGAATCCTTCTGTGAAATCGCCGACTTGAAAGACGGTTCCCGCATGACCATCACTTTCCCGAAGGGTGTAGTCAGCGGTTATTATAAGATGTATATCAGCAGGGGCGGCATCAATCACTATGTCGGTGAGTTCACTCTCTCCGTGCTCAAATCTCTGGTTGTCGAGCCCGCAGAGGGCACCACGGTTTACGGAATAGTGCAGTGCAATGGAGAAGGGGTCCCGAACGTGCTGGTTTCCGATGGAGACCAGATTGCGAAGACCGATGAGAATGGTATCTACCAGTTGCAGTCCGTCAAGAAGTGGAAATATGTTTTCGTGATTCTCCCGAGTGGATATGAGGTGCCCACAAACGGCATACTCCCTCAACTCTCCGCCACGCTCACCCAGGACCAGAGCGTTCCCGAGCGTAAGGACTTCGAACTCATCAAGGCCGAAAACGACAACTTCACCATGTTCGTGCTCGGCGATATGCACCTGGCCAACAGGAACAACGACCTGTCCCAGTTCGCAAGCGTCGCCACCACCCTGAACAGTTCCATCTCCAAAGCCAAGAGCAAGGCCTATTGCCTCACTCTCGGCGATATGACCTGGGATGTTTACTGGTATTCCAACGCATATACCTTCCCTCAGTATCTTGCCACCGCGAACTCCCATTTCAAGGATATCATCTTCTTCCACACCATGGGCAACCACGATAACGACATGAACTCAGTGGGAGATTACGACAAGTCATTCCGCTACACCCGCGACATTGCGCCTACCTTCTATTCCTTCAATATCGGCAAGGTTCATTTCGTGGTGATGGACAACATCGACTACAATAACGTAGGGGCCAACAACGATGGCACAGGCAATGACTACCGCAGCCAGTATGTGCTGGATTACACGGCAGAGCAGATGGCCTGGCTTCAGAAAGACCTGTCATATGTAGACAAGTCCACCCCGGTGTTCATCACCTCCCACGCACCTCTCTGCGTCCCCAACGGCGCCACTTCATATAACAACACCTACATGAACGGCGCCAATTCCGCAGGTGAAGCCAACATGTCCACCTTCATCAATGCCGTCAAGGACTACAATGTACATTTCCTGAGCGGACATACCCATAAACTTTTCCACCGCACCCACAACAGCAAGTTCACCGAGCACAACGAAGCGGCGATTTGCGCAACCTGGTGGTGGTCCGGCAAACAGACTCCCGGCATTCACGTCGCCCAGGAAGGCACACCCGGAGGTTACGGAGTGTGGGAATTCACCGGAAAGGACTTTAAGTTCTACTATCAGTCCGCAGGCCACGACGAGAATTATCAGTTCCGCGCCTACGACATGAATGAAATCAAGAAGGTAGTCACTTCCGACGCCGCCGGCGGCAACAGCAAGTTCACCACATTCGTTAACGCGATGGCCGCATACCCGGCAAACTCCATCCTTGTGAACGTCTGGGACTACGACGAAAACTGGACTGTCAGCATCAGCGAAAACGACAAGGAACTGACGGTATCGAAAGACTATGCCTACGATCCTCTCCACATCATGGCATGGACCGCACCCAGGAGCAAGTCTGTCTCCGATCCCAACTTCACCACCGGCAAGTGGTCCCATTTCTTCAAGGCCACTGCCAGCAGCGCCTCCTCCACCATCGTGGTTAAGGTAACCGACCGCAACGGCAAGGTCTTCACCGAGACCATGACCCGCCCGAAGGCCTTCAACATGAACGATTACAAGAACAAATAAATCGCAAAACAATTATTTACTAACCACTAACCATTATGAGATTGCAAAAAATTCTCGCCGTTTCGGTGATGCTGCTTGCAGGTTTCGGCCTGTTTGCGCAGAACCGCACGGTCCAGGGTACGGTATTCGACTCCGCGCAGCAGCCGCTGCCGGGTGTCGGCGTCGTGCTCGAAGGGACTACTAACGGCACAATCACCGGCACGGACGGAACCTATTCGATGAAGGTTCCCTCCGGACAGGCGGTCCTGACTTTCTCAAGCCTTGGCTACCAGACGCAGACAGTCACAGTGCCTGCCACCCAGAGCCAGGTCAATGTAACTCTCGAAGACGATTCCATGACCCTGGAAGAGACCGTCGTCGTGGGTTACGGCGTGCAGAAGAAAGTCAACCTGACCGGCGCTATCACTCAGGTTGAAAGCAAGGCGCTCGAGAACCGCAGCGCGCACAACCTGACTACCATGCTCCAGGGTTCCGTCCCCGGGCTCAACATCTCCACCTCCAGCGGTAACCCCGGATCCACCGGCTCGCTGAACATCCGAGGCTACACCTCCATCAACGGTGGTGATCCCCTGGTGCTCATCGACGGCATCGAGGGTAGCATCAACCGCATCAACCCTCAGGACGTGGAATCCATCTCGGTTATCAAGGACGCCTCCTCCGCAGCCGTTTACGGTGCGCGTGCAGCCTACGGCGTCATCCTCGTGACCACCAAGAGCGGCCGTGTAGACAAGGACAAGGCCACAGTCCGTTACAGCGGACGCTGGGGCGTTGAAATGCCTACCACCTCCACCGAGTGGGAAACGAGGGGATACTGGTCCGTTTACACCATCAACAAGTTCTGGTATGAAAGTAAGGGTTCCAACTACGTGAACTACAATGCAGAAGACATGATGGAACTGCTCGCCCGCGTGAACGACAAGACTGAGAATCCCGAGCGCCCCTGGGTCGTGATCAAGGACGGTAAATACAAGTACTATGCGAACCACGACTGGTGGCACACCATGTACAATGACGTCCATCCCACCCAGAACCACAGCGTGAGCGTAAGCGGTGGTAATCAGGCCGTCAAGTACTACCTCTCCGGCCAGTACGACCGCCAGCAGGGTATGGTGAAGGCCCGTCCCGACGTATATGAGAAGTACAATCTGCGTGCAAAGTTCGACGCCCGCATCAACAAGTATGCGCGCATCAGCAACAACACCAACTTCTTCGTCGGAACCTACGACTTCCCCGGCCTCGCCGACATCCAGGACTCCTTCGCATATGGCGACCGTCACGCTCCTGCCTGCTTCCCTGCACAGAACCCCGACGGCACCTGGCTTTACTTCGTCGACGCTCTCGGATACCGTGTGAATAACGGACGTCAGTGGGCATATTCCAACGGCAACCTCAATATCGAGAAGCGCACCGACCTGGCCAACACCACTGAACTGACCGTTACTCCTTTCAAGGGACTCACCCTCAAGGCTAACTACAGTTACCGCACTTATAACAACCACGACACCCACAGGCGTAACGAAATCACTTATTCCCAGTATCCCGGCGAAGTCGTCACCTACAACAACGCAGGTGCATTCGACAACTACATGACAGAATCCGTTCAGGAGTATGTCCGCCAGACCTGGAATGCATATGCGACTTATGAAAACACCTTCGCAGATGCACACAACCTCAAGGTTATGGGTGGTTACAACTACGATTCCTATCACTATAAGAGGGTTTACGCAAAGGGTTACGACCTGATTACCAGCGAACTTTCCGACCTTGCGCTCATCTCCACCGAGAAGCGCACTCCGGAAGTCGGAGGTAACCAGTCCGCATGGAAGACCATCGGTTTCTTCGGCCGTATCAACTACGACTACAAGGGCCGCTATCTCTTCGAGACTTCCGCCCGCTACGACGGTTCTTCCCGCTTCGCCAAAGGCCATCAGTTCGGCTTCTTCCCTTCCGCATCAGTCGGTTGGAGAATCAGCGAGGAGCCTTTCTTCGCACCTCTGAAGAGGACGGTCAACAACCTGAAGATCCGCGCATCCTACGGTACCCTGGGCAACCAGAACGTTTCCAACTTCTCCTACATCCGCCTTGTCAACTTCAAGACCTTCGCAGGATATAGTTTCGGTGAAAACGTTATGGCCCGCTACACGAACCTAGATGATCCCGTGGCATCGGATAAGACCTGGGAGGTTTCCAAGCAGACCAACCTCGGTCTCGACCTCGCAATGTTCGGCAACAAGTTGGAGTTCACCGGAGAAGTTTACATCCGCGACACCGACGGCATGCTTACCGATGGTATGGATCTTCCTTCAGTGTACGGCGCCGGTGTGCCTCAGATGAATGCCGCCGACCTCCGCACCAAGGGTTATGAACTCTCGCTGAGTTGGAGAGATTCCTTCAAACTTGGAGGAAAGGACTTCGAATACTTCGTAAAGCCCACCATCAGTGAGTTCCGCTCCAACATCACCAAGTTCGCCAACGATACCAAACTCCTTTCCAACTACTACGAAGGAATGGAACTTGGCGAGATCTGGGGCTTCCACATCCTCGGCCTCTTCGAGTCCGATGCAGAAGCACAGGCATACACCAGCCAGGTGGACCAGTCCTACTGCAACGCGAACCTGAACGGTGGATGGAAGGCCGGTGACGTGAAATACGCCGACCTTGACGGTGACGGTGTCATCGGTGTCGGCAAGAATACTCTTGACGATCCCGGCGACAGGATTTATCTCGGCAACTCTCTCCCGAGGCTGCACTACGGCTTCCAGACAGGGTTCTCCTGGAACAACTTCGACGTGAGCGTGTTCTTCGAAGGAACCGGCAACCACTACTGGTATCCTGCCCGTTACAACTTCGACTTCTGGGGACCGTTCTCACTGGGTTATCCTGCCTTCCTCGACAAGAACTTCCTCTCCAACTGCTGGAGCGAAGACAATCCTGACGCTTACTTCCCGAGGCCCCGTTCCAACGTGGCTTCCAACGGTGGCGGTGAACTCGGCCGCGTGAACGACCGCTACATCCAGAATATCAGGTATCTCCGCTTCAAGAACCTCACGGTAGGTTACGACATTCCCAAGAAGATTCTCTCGAAGGTCGGTATCGAAGGCCTCCGCATTTACTTCTCGGGTGAAAACCTTGCATACTGGTCGCCTATTACCAAATACACGACCCACCTCGATCCGGAAAGTTGCTTCGACCGTGGCTCGGATCCTGTGGACGACCTGAACAACACATCATATCCCTGGCAGAAGACCTACATGTTCGGGGTTGATCTCACATTCTAATGGACGCGATTATGAAAAAGAGTATTATATTTCTGGCATTGATATCCCTGCTCGCAGTTTCCTGCGACCTGGAAGAGAAGTTGTCCCTCGTACCCGAGTCACAACTTACGCCTGAGTCTTATTTCAAGACCGCGGAAGACCTTCAACTCTTCTCGAATACCTTCTACAACAACCTGCTGGAGAAGGAGCCTTTCGCAATCGAGAGTGATGTGTTCGTGAAGATGAATCCTTCCAACCTCATTCGCGGCGGAAACGACCGCACCGTGCCTGCATCCGGCGGTGGCTGGTCCTTCACCAATCTCCGCAAGATGAACACCCTGCTCGCGAATATCCACAACTGCGATGACGCAAATGCAGTCAAGGAATACACCGCCCTGGCGAAGTTCTGGCGCGCATACTACTATGCCGACATGGTCTGCAAATTCGGTGACGTGCCGTGGATCGACCACGAACTCGGTTCCGCAGACAAGGACCTGTACAATCCCCGCGACACTCGCGAAACCATCCTCACCCACATGATCGAGGACATCGACGAGGCCATCGAGAACCTGCCCGGAAAGGCCAAGGCTCCTCAGACGGCATACCGCGTGAACAAGTACACGGCAATGTTCCTCAAGGCGCAGTTCTGCCTCTTCGAAGGCACATTCAGGAAGTATCACAGCTCTCCTGCCCCCTTCGAGAATTCTTACACTGCCGCCGACGGTTCCACTCACGACTATAAGTATTATCTCGACCTTGCCGCCAAGGCAGCAAAGGACCTGATCGATTCCAAGGCATATAAGCTGTTCTCCACAGGGAAGCCCAATCAGGACTACCTCACCCTGTTCAATTCAGACAATGCCAATACCGATGAGATCATCCTGGCCGTAAATTACGACCGCGACCTCAAGATCAAGCACGACTGCGGACGCGACATCACCAACCAGACTGCCGCACGCTATGGCATGACCAAGAAACTGGTCGATATGTACCTGATGGCTGATGGAACCCGCTTCACCGATAAACCCGGTTGGAACGTGATGGGCTTCGCAGATGAGGTTGCAGGTCGCGACCCCCGTCTTGCCCAGACCATCCGCACTCCCGGCTATAGCTGGAAAAAGCCCGGTACCAGCAAGGACGGCCCCGAATTCCCTTACTGCCAGACCGGCTACCAGACAATCAAGTACATCCCGTCATACGACACGAAGCCTTATTCTACCGATAACTGCTTCAATGATATGCCGGTTTACAGGTATGCCGAAGCTCTGCTCAACTATGCAGAGGCTCTTGCCGAGCTTGAGACTCTCACCCAGGATGACCTTGACATCTCCGTCAACCTTATCCGCAAGCGCGTGAATATGCCCGACCTCAACCTGGCTGCTGCCAACGCGAATCCGGATCCCTATCTGCTTTCCGCAGAGACCGGCTATCCCAACGTGACCGGCGCCTTCAGGGGTGTTATCCTCGAGATTCGCCGCGAAAGGGCGATCGAACTCTTCCAGGAAGGATATGGCCGCTACTTCGACCTCATCCGCTGGAAAGCCGGATATTGCCTCAACCAGCCTTTCTATGGAATGTATATCGACGGTCCCGGTAGCTATGACTTCGGCGACGACAGCAAATATACTTTCTATACCGGCACTTCTTCCGCTTCCGGAACCAAGTACAAGATTTACGATCCGAATGCAGCCGATACCGGTTCCAACGACGAAATCTTCTACCTGGTCAATCCTCTCACCGGGAATTACGACACGAAGGGTGTACGCGATGCTCTCAAGACCGTCGATCATTCTTTCGACGAGACCAAGCATTACTTCTTCCCTCTTCCCGAAAACGATCTCCAACTCAACGAGAATCTCAAGCAGAATCCCAATTGGTAGTACATTATGAAAAGATTTAATACAATATTCAAGACTCTTGCCCTGACGGCATTTGCCGCTGCGCTTCTGGTCTCCTGCGAGCCGGAACCCGACAACGTGGCCAAGGCCGTTCTCGGCGATGTGTCGGTGATGAACTTCACCGCCAAGAGTCCTAAGGCACAGACCGTAAAAGTCGTTTCCGACGGCGAGTGGCACACCACTGCCCCTGAATGGATTACGGTTGATCCTTCCACCGGCAGCGGCACCACCATGGTCACCGTTACCGCCAGCGAAAACGTGGATGCACAGGGAATGCTTGAGCCCCGCAAGGATACTCTCATCATTTCCGGCAACTCGCTTGCCAGCCGGCTCATGATCTTCGTGAACCAGGAAGGCGACGCCTACCGTAACGCACAGCATCTGACCCTCGACAAGGTCGCAGCTCTCGCCGATGGCAAGTCATTCATCCTCGACGAAGCCACTGTAGTTGCTATCACTTCCGCAGGATTTGTGGTCAACTCAGGCACCACCAACGTATATGTCAAGAGCGATGCAAGCGTAGCTATCGGAGACGCCGTATCAGTCAAGGGTATCAAGGGCAACGTGAACAACTTGCCTGCCATTACTCAAGCTGATGATGTCACTGTCAAGTCCTCCGGCACCTATGCATATCCCGAGGCCATCAAACTCAATGAAGTAATTGCCGGCTATACCGCCTCCGCCATGGAATACGTGACGGTCTCGGGTGTGGTGAATGGCAAGAACCTCGTGGTTACCGTGGACGAAGTGGAATACTCCATCCAGCAGATCGATGCGCCCGATGCACTCAGTATCGCGGGCCTCAACGCCAACAAGGTTGACATTACCGGATACACCGCAGGCGTCATCGGCGCCAAGCAGTTCGCCATCATCACCACCGCAATAAAGGACAACGGTCCCGCGGTAGTTCCCAGGCCTGAAAAACTCCTGTATGCAAAGTGGCGTTTCACTTCAACCACCATGACTTCATATCAGGACTTCTTCGGCGGCACTTTAGGAAAGCTCGACAAAGCTGAAGGCTTCGGCGGACTCTATGTTCCTTCCAACGTCGAAGGCAACGGAAAGATTGAGTACTATCAGATCGACAAGACCGATCTCGACAACAATAACAAAGCTTCCCGTATCATCGGTAGCACCGGACATCCTTATGTGACAGGTGCATGGCCGGGTGACTTCTGGCAGTTCTCCGCAACCGACAACTACGAGTATCCTGCAGGAACCCAGCTGCATATCAAGTATATGACACGTGTATCCGCAACAGGACATAAGTTCTGGATGCTGGAATACTTCGACGGTGCCGAATGGAAACCTGCTGAAGAGTATCCGACGCAAACCACTACCGACACCGGCGAGAGTGTGCAATACAACTTCATCGAGCCTACATCCAACACTGTCGTAGAATGCAACTGGGCACTTGCAGCTCCTTGCCGCGAGCCCAAGTTCCGCATGCGCTGCGTCGCCAACTGGCAGGCCAACGGAAGCGGTGCACTTACAGCTCCGAACGGAGGCACCTGCCGTATCTCCGACAATGGCGATGAAGGAGAAGATGCCGGCCCTGTATTCGAGGTTGTCAGCGCCCCTGAAGGCGGCGGTGGCGGCGGAATACCCGCAGGAACCATCGTATTCGAAGAAGACTTCGAGTGGCTCGCGCCTTATGCTACCGCAGCAAGCGCTCCGGACGATGTGACCAGCAACTCCGTCGGTTCCTCTCCTAACATCTTCACCACAGAAGCTCTCAAGCCCATCCTGACTGATTTGCAAACCAAGGGCTTCGGCTATATCTGGGGAGGAAAAGGACTTGAGTGGTCTACTGCAGAGCCTGACAGCGGTAACGGCCGCACTCTCTATCTGCAGAAGAACTATCTGAAGTTCGGCAAATCCGACTACAACTCGGGTATCATACTCCCTGCACTTTCCAGTCTTACCGCTTCGGCTAATGTGGAACTCACATTCGACTGGTGTTGGTGCATGACCGGAGGTTCCAAGCCGGACATCATGACACTCACGGCAGAGGTTGTCGGAGGAGTTGCTACCGAGCTCACCTCGGCGCAGCCCACTGCCGAAGACCAGACTAAGCTTGAGTGGCAGCACGCCTCGGTAACCATTACCGGAGCCACGGCAGAAACCCGTATCGTTCTCCGTCCTACCAACTCCGATCCTTATGTCCAGAACACCCGCGGGCAGAACCGCTGGTATCTGGATAACATAAAGATTGTTGTCAAGTAGTTCTGGATGAAAAAGCTTCTTATTGTTTTACTCACGGCGAGCCTCTGCATCTGCGCGGAGGCTCGCAGAGTGAGTGGAAAGGTGGCCTGCGGCAACGAGGCCCTTGCGGGGGTTATCGTCACCGACGGAGAGCACTTTACCACCACGGGCAGCAACGGTTGTTTCAAACTGGAAGTTGCCGACAAAGCCCGTTTCGTGTATATCGTGAGCCCTTCAGGCTATCAACCGGACTTTTCCACCGGAGCCCCCCAGTTCTATCAGCCCCTTACCAAGGCAAAGAAGTATGAGTTCCAGCTGAACAGGACCCAGGCCGGCAATGATTTCACGATCTTTGCCGTGTCCGACCCTCAGATGAAGCACGAAAGGCATCTGAAGAAGTTCTGCAAGGCTCCTCTCGAAGACTTGATAGAACAGTCTCAGATCCATGCCGCCAAGCACAATACCGTAGGCATTGGCCTTGGTGATGTCGCATGGAACGAACTTAACATGTTCGAACCGTACAAGCAGGAGATTGTCAAGACAGGTATCCCCTTCTACACGGTTATCGGCAACCATGACTTCATCCAGAACATGTCCGGACGCGCCGCTCAGGCGAGCTACGAAGATGCCTTCGGCCCCGTCGACTGGGCTTTCTGGCTCGGCGAAGACCTGGTGGTCGGCCTGAACAACATCCGCTTCCGCGGCGAGGTCAAGGATCCGACGGTATCCGGAAAATACACCGAAGGATATCCCGAGTGGACCATGGATTTCATGCGCGGACTGCTGGAATACATTCCCAAGGGCACCCACATCTTCATCGCCCAGCACAGCCCCACCTTCCGTTGGTTCACCGACAAGTGGATAGTGAACGGCAAGGAGATGCTGGCCCTTCTGGATGGCTACAAGGTGGATTTCCTGTCCGGGCACACTCACATCAGCAACAACCACATCTATACCGAGAATATCCGCGAGCACAACCCCGCAGCCATCTGCGGAGCATGGTGGGAGACCATCTGGTGCAACGACGGCACTCCCCGCGGCTACAAGATTCTCGATATGGTGGATGGCAAACTGAGCTGGTACTGGCACAATGTGGATTACTCCGACGACTTCCAGGTCGAATTCCTGGAGAAAGGAGCATCCCATTACTATCCGGAGTGCTGCATCGCCAATGTGTGGGACTACGACGACAACTGGACCATCGAATGGACCCAGGACGGGGTCGCGATGGGCACCCCGGAAAGGGTGAAGGATGTCTCGCCTACCTACATCGACGAAATCAACAAGAAATTCGGCACCAAGGAAATCCCCAAGTACAAGCGTCCCCGCAAGAATATCCATTATTTCGCAGCCACTCCGTCGAAGGACGCATCCGTCATCGTAATGACGGTGACCGCTCCAGACGGACGCAGCTGGACACATGAATTCAAACTGAAGCCAGAGGAATAATGTGGATATGGATGGCATTAGCTTCCGCAGTCTTTCTTGGCGTCTATGATGTCGCCAAGAAGGCTGCCTTGAAGCGCAATGGCGTCTATCCCATCCTCCTGGTCGCCACTGCGCTCAGCGCGCTGCTGATAAGCCCCTTCCTCACCTGGGGCACCGGCGCCGATCATCTCCGTCTCATCTTCAAGGCGGTGCTCGTCACCACCTCCTGGGTCAGCGGGATGATCGCCCTGCAGCTCCTCCCAATCACTACCGTCAGCACCTTCAAGACCTCCCGGCCGATGTTCGTGGTAGTCTTCTCCATCGTCCTATTCGGGGAACGCCTGAACTGGATGCAGTGGATCGGAGTCGCGGCAGTGCTGGTGGCGCTGTGGCTGCTGAGCGTGAACAGCGAGCGCGAGGGCATCTCCTTCAAGGGGAACAGAGGCTTCTGGGCGCTGCTGCTGTCGGTGTTTTCCGGGGTAGCCAGTGCACTCTGGGACAAGCACATAATGTCCGGGCTGCAGCCGCTGTTCGTGCAGAGCTGGACCAATATCTACATCACTCTCATGCTGGCCGCAATCATCCTCCTCCGCTCTCTCAGAGGGCAAAAGGAAGCGTTCAAGTGGGATTGGACGCTGGTGCTGATTGCGGTACTCATCACCGCCGCCGACATGCTCTATTTCTTCTCGCTGAAGGAGGATGGAAGCATGCTGTCGGTAGTTTCACTCATCCGCCGCAGTGCGGTTATCATCACCTTCGCGCTGGGCGCCATTCTCTTCAAGGAGAAGCGCATCGCGCAGAAGGCCGGCGTGCTCCTGCTGATGCTCGCCGGTGTGGTCCTGCTTATGCTGGGCTCGGTTTAAAACTATCATTATGAAACGCATTCTTATTCTTCTCGCCGCCCTGATGGCGGTCCTGCCTGCCGGAGCGCAGGGATTCAAGTTTGTCGAGGCGACAAACCTCACCATCGTGGGAAAAGTCTTCCCCAACACCCCCGACCCATACAAGCGCATGGATTACACCAAGTATACCGGGTGGGTGGAGAAAGACATCAACCTGCTCAACACCTCCGCCGGCATCATCACCGTTTTCCGCACCGATGCACCGACCATCAAGATGCGTGCGATGGTAGAGAGCGGCCGCCCCAACACCCGCGGAGAGCGCGGCTTCGACCTTTACATAAAGAAGGATGGAAAATGGACCTGGGCAGGCTCAGCAGCGATCCCTGCAGGCAACAATGAATACAAAGAATGCAAGCTGGTGGATAACATGGCCCCCGGAGTCAAGGAGTGCCTGGTGTATTTCCCTCTCTTCTCGGTGGTTACATCCGCACAGGTAGGAGTTCCGGAAGGATGCATGCTCGAGCCCGGCGAGAAGCCTTTCAAATATAACATCGTCCTCTACGGATCTAGCTTCACCCACGGATCCTGCTCGGTGCGCGCAGGAAACACCATCCCCGGCTTCCTCACCCGCATGACCGGCTTCCAATTCAACAGCCTGGGAGTGAGCGGCGATGCCAAAATGCAGCCGCAGTTCCTGAATGCGCTGAAAGATGCCGAGGCGGATGCCTTCTTCTTCGACACCTTCTCCAATCCCTCTCCCAAGGAGATACGCGAGCGCACCCTGGGCTTTATCGAGGGCATTCAGTCCACACATCCCGGCGTGCCGCTGATCTTCATCCGCTCCATCTACCGGGAGAACCGCAACTTCGACACCGTCAAAGACAAAAACGAGGCAGAGAAGATGGCAGTGGCCGACAGCATCATGGCAGTGGCCGTAAAGCGCTATAAGGATGTGTATTACATCAAGAGCTCCAACGCTGCCTCACCCGACCACGAGACCACTACCGACGGCATACATCCATCCGACTTCGGCTACCATATCTGGGCCGAAAGCGTACGCAAGCCTCTGGTGAAGATCCTGAAGAAGTACGGGATAAAATAAACTAGCGGTAGAGTTCCCCCAGCACTGCGAGAGAGCGGATATTCAGCGGAATCTCCAGGTGGGCTGAGAGATAGCGGAGCAGGGCATCGGCGATGGCGCTGCGGGTATCTCCATTCAGAGGATAGACCAGGAACGACGGCAGGTCTGCGGCCAGCAGGTCCGAGATCTGACGTAGATGCTCCCCCGCGAAGGGTGCCAGGTCCTCGAACGAAGGAGAAAAGCCCAGCACACCGGCGAGTTCCATCAAAAACCTCAGATGATAATTGGCATAATCCCCGGTCATAGCGTCCAGGGTAAGAATGCTATGCTCGCACCAGTCGTACAGGCCTTCCTCGGCAGCGCCGTCCTGCACGGCCCGCCAGAGCACTTCGCTCATGAACAGGCAGATAGCATTCTTGTCGAAACTGGAACGGATCCCGTTCAGCGGATAAACCGCCGAAACGCCCTTCAGACGCCATAAGTCAGACTTCCGGTTCTCCAGCATCTCAGCATCCAAAACACTGAAAGGCAGATACATTGCCCGGGAGCCTCCCTTACGTATTCCCACTATGAAACTCCTCCGACCCAGGCGGCGGCAAAGGCAATGCAGCACCAGCGAATTATCCCCCAGTTTGGTGGAATTCAAAACAATCAGGCGTTCGGAGTCATTCATCACTTACAAATATAAGGTTTAAAAAAGAAAATTGCTATCTTTGAAAGTTTGGTGTAATAATATTATTAAAGATATGAAGAAGCTTATCCTCTTAGCTTTGACTGCATTCCTATGCACAGCAGCAATCGCAAATGAAACACCCCGCTGGCTCCGCCAAAACGCCATCTCCCCGGACGGAAACACCGTAGCGTTCGTCTATCAGGGGGACATCTGGCTCGTGCCAGCCAAGGGAGGTGAAGCCACCCAGCTCACCACCAACCCCGCTCATGACACCGAGCCCCTTTGGAGCCCCGATGGCAAATACATTATCTTCGCATCCTTCCGCGAAGGCCAGAAGGACCTGTGGGCGATTTCCACCGAAGGCGGACGTCCCAAGCGCCTCACCGACTATGGTGGAGCGCAGACTCCCTATACAATTTCTAAAGATGGAAAGATAATCTTCAGCGCTTATTATCAGGAACTTGCAACTTCCAGCGCCTTCCCCGGAGCCGCTAATCTCTATAGCATCGACTTCGCCGAGGCGTTCCAGGCAGATCCCAAGAACCTGCCCGTTCCCAAGCGCATCGCCACGGTCAAGGCAGGCTCCGCGACCATCAGCGCGGACGGCACCATCCTCTACGATAACATCGTCACCCCGGAGGATCCCTACCGCAAGCACCAGACATCCTCTGCCGCCCGCGAAATCTGGAAGCTACAGGGTGGCAAATACACCCAACTCACGAAGTTTGTCGGCGACGACCGCTCCCCTGTATTCGCCCCCGACGGCATACATTTCTATTATTTGAGCGAGCAGAGTGAGACCCCCGTTGCCACCAACGGCTGGGCAGGAGATGCAAACGTCTGGAAATCAGACATCAACGGTGCCGCTCCCGTGCGCATCACCAACTTCAAGGATAACCCCGTGCGCTACCTCAGCATCAGCGCAAGCGGCATCCTCTGCTACTCCTGGAACGGAGATCTCTACACCCAGAAGGAAGGGCAGGAGCCGGTAAAACTGGCAATCACCATCAAGAAGGATAAGTTCCAGCGCGAGCACATCTATAAGATCGCCAACGACGGCCTGAACGGCTTCGCGGCATCTCCCAACGGTAAGGAAGTGGCGGTGGTCTCCCATGGGGATGTGTTCGTGACACCACTGGAGCTTGGGGATACCCGCCGCCTCACCGACACCCCGGAGGCAGAGCGCGGAGTGGCCTTCGGCAAGGACGGCCGCAGCCTCTTCTACGCATCCGAAAGGAGCGGCGAATGGGCCATCTACAAGCTCGAACTCACCGACAAGAAGGATCAGCTCTTCACCTTCTCCACCAAAACTAAGGAAAAGAGGATCACCCCCGAAGGCCAAGTCTGCTTCCAGCCGAGCGTATCGCCGGACGGCAAGTGGCTGGCATACCTCCGCAACCGCACCGCGCTGGTAATCTGCAGCACTGACGGCGGCAAGGAGAAAGTCCTAATCCCCGAAGGAGTGAATTATTCCTATTCCGATGGCGACATCCAGTTCGAATGGAGCCCGGACAGCCGCTACATCCTCTCCACCTATGAGGGCGATCAGCGCATGTACAATGAGGATATCTGCCTGATAGACATCGAGTCCGGCGAGCTCACCGACCTCACCCTGAGCGGCTACTCCGACGGCGGTTTCAAGTGGGCCATGGGCGGAAAGGCCATGACCTGGGAGACCGACAAGGCCGGTTTCCGCAGCCACGGCAGCTGGGGCGCGGAAGGCGATATCTACATCATGTTCTTCGACGACGAGGCCTACCTGAACTTCATCCGAGGCGAAGACATGGAGAAGATCGAGGGCCTTCTGAAGAGCGACAAGCAGGCCGCCAAGGATAAGAAAAAAGAAGACAAGGAAAAGAAGGATACTACCGAGAAGAAAAAGCCCGAAAAAGTCAAACTCGAACTTGAGGGACGCTTCGACCGCGTGGTTCGCCTCACCCGTCATTCCGGCCACATCGGCGATTATCTCCTCACTCCCGACGGCAAGAAGCTCTACTACACCGTCCAGCTCGAGAAGAACCACGACCTCGTCTGCGTGGACCGCAAGACCGGCGATATCAAGGTTGTCAAAAAGAGCTTCGCCGGCAGCCTGGTGCCTTCAGCCGACGGCAAGAGTGTTTTCGTGGTCGGCCGCAATGGCATCACCAAGGCAGATCCGAACAACTTCAGCACAAAGGGCGTTTCGTTCAGAGGCGAATATGAATACGATGCAGTCAAGGAGCGCGAATACATCTTCGAGCACTGCTGGAGGCAAGTTAAGGAGAAATGGTATGTGGAGGATATGCACGGAGTCGATTGGGCAGCTGTCGGTGCCAACTACCGCCAGTTCCTGCCTTACATCACCGACAACTGGGCATTCCGTGAACTGCTTTCCGAGATGCTCGGCGAGCTGAACGGTTCCCACACCGGCGGGCGCTACAGCGGTCCTGCTGGCAATGTCGGACACCTCGGCGTGATCTTCGATGAAGAATACACCGGAAAGGGACTGAAAGTCAAGGAATTCCTCCCTTACAGCGTGCTCAAGAGGGCTGCGCCCAAGATGAAGGAAGGCGATCTCATCCTCGCAGTAGAGGGTAAGGAAATCGAGCCCGGCACTCCCTGGTACCGCGCTCTCGCCCGCACCTCCGCCAAGCGCATCATGCTCACCGTCAAGGAGAATGGCAAGGAAAAGGATGTCATCCTGACTCCCGGCGGAAACGATAACGAAGGATACTATCAGCGCTGGGTGCGCAATAACGAGAAGAGGGTCGAGGAGCTCTCCGGCGGCCGCGTGGGATATGTGCATGTGCGTGGCATGAACTCCGCCAGCTTCCGCGAGGTTTACTCCAAGGCTCTGGGTAAGTACCGCACCTGCGATGCTCTCATAGTGGACACCCGCAATAACGGCGGCGGATGGCTGCACAACGATCTCGCCACCTTCCTGGACGGCAAGATGTACACCAAGCGCCAGGCCCGCGGAGTCTATATGGCACCCGAACCCTACGACAAGTGGGTGAAGCCTTCCTGCGTGGTGGTCTGCGAGGCCAACTACTCAGATGCCTGCGGCTTCCCTTACTGCTATAGGGCACTCGGCACCGGCAAGATCATCGGAGCTCCGGTTCCCGGCACCGCCACCTCGGTTTGGTGGGAGAATCAGGTAGATCCTACCCTGGTCTTCGGTATCCCCCAGATCGGCTCCTGGAGCGTTTCCAACGAACGCTATCTGGAGAATCTCCAGCTCGAACCGGACATCCTCGTCTATAACGATCCCGAAAGCGTTGCGCGCGGCGAAGACAAGCAGCTCGAAGCCGCTGTTGCCGAAATGCTGAAGAAATAAAAACCTGAACACATGAAAAGGATCCTTTCATTACTGCTGATATTTGCAGCGCTGCAGCTCGGCGCATATGAGCGCCAGGGCCTGTGGCCCAAGGATAAGATGCCTGATGCGCAGGCTCACCAGATAGGGGCGATGACCAATGTGTCCAAGGCGGCCGGGTTCAATCCGGACGAGTGGCGCATGCCTTATATCGAGTGGTACGAGAAGCCTGCCAACCCGAACGGCACCTGCATGATTCTGATCTCGGGAGGATCCTACAGCGTGGTCTGCGACGTGGACCTCGTAGAGAAGTGGCATCAGGAGCTGACCGCTCTTGGCGTGCAGTGCGTGAATCTGGTTTACCGCACCCCGCGTCCGAAGGGCCTGCCCATTTACCAGAGTGCCTGGGAGGATGGCCAGAGGGCCGTGCGCATGGTGCGCAGCCAGGCGAAGAAGCGCGGGTTCGATCCGGAGAAGATAGGTGCGATAGGGATGTCTGCCGGCGGCCACCTCACGCTGCTGCTTGCCACCAGTTCCCAGACTCCCGCTTACGAGAAGATAGACAAGATAGATGACGTTCCCTGCCATATCAACTGGGCGATAGCGAATGCCCCGGCCTACGTCACCACCGACGGAGAGACCGGCATCCCCGCAACCAGAGAAGGATACGGACCGGACGTGACCATCAGCAAAGTGTTCAAGTTCGACGAGAAGACCTGCCCGGTGTGCATGCACCATGGCGGCGCCGACCCTTACTCCCCCAATGGCTCCACCCTGGTCTACAGGCAGTTACGCCGCATGGGAGTGCCCGCGGAACTTCATCTCTATCCCAATAAGAAGCACGGCGCATACGGTTTCGAGCGCGCCATCGAGTTTATGACTCAGATGGGATACCTCGGCCCCGTGAAACCAGAAGAAAAGATTCTCGACCGCTTTGCTTCCGACGAGGAGCGCGCAGGCTACGACAAGGAACCCATCTGGCCCGAAGGCAAGATGCCGGACCGTCAGGACAATCAGTGCGAGCCCTACATAGAGTGGCATTTCCCTCATCACCTGAGCACTCACGCAATCCAGATCATCTACTCCGGAGGATCTTATAACAGCAACTCGCCGGAGAGTTTCGAGGTTGCACCGGTACGCCGCCGCCTCAACGAGCTCGGCATCACCGTGGTCACCCTGAAATACCGCACTCCCCGCCCGGCAGCGCCTCTGGCAAAGCACACTACCGCCTGGGAAGACCTGCAGAGGGTTATCCGCGTGGTGCGCAGCGAGGCTCCTTCCCACGGACTCGACCCCAACCGCATCGGAATCATGGGCTCATCTGCCGGAGGGCATCTCACCTTAATGGGGGTCACCTCCTCGCGCCAGAAGAGCTACCTGCCCATCGATAATATCGACAAACTCTCCTGCAAGGTACAATGGGGCATCGGGATTTATCCAGCCTACGCCCTGACGGACGGCCTGGAGCGTAACAACACCACCGGCGGCAACGACGATTCCGCAGTCCTGGCACCCGAGTTCAACTTCGACCTCGATACTGCCCCGATGCTGTTTATCCATGGAGATGCCGACGGATGGGCATCGATGAACTCCGTCAAGGCTTGGGAAAAGATGCGTGCGATGGGCATCCAAAGCGAGCTCCACACCCTTGCAAAGCGTCCTCACTGCTTCCAGCGCACCGCCTCCCCCGGCACCGGCAGCTATAACTGGATCGACAGGATAGTAGAATATATTCAACCCTTCATAAAAGAGTAAAATGGAAGAGTTGAACGCCATCATAGCAAAGATATCCGGCTTCATCTGGGGGTGGCCGATGATAATCCTGCTGCTGGGGACTCATCTCTACATGACGGTGCGGCTGCGTTTCCCTCAGCTGAGGATAGGCACCGCCATTCGCCTCTCGTTTGCAAAGGACCAGGGAGCCAGCGGCGACGTGTCTGCGTTCGGGGCACTGGCCACGGCACTTGCCGCCACCATCGGCACCGGAAACATCGTGGGCGTTGCCACGGCAGTTACCCTTGGAGGCCCCGGCGCAGTGCTATGGTGCTGGATCACAGGCGTGTTCGGAATGTCCACCAAGTATGGCGAGTCCCTGCTGGCAGTAAAGTACCGCGTCCGCACTCAGGACGGGCGGATGCTGGGAGGTCCGATGTTCGCGCTGGAGCGCGGCCTTCACGCCAAATGGCTGGGAATAATCTTCGCGGTATTCACCGCACTCGCAGCATTCGGCATAGGTAATACCGTTCAGGCGAACTCCATCACTCTGCTGCTTAACGAGAGTTACGGCCTTTCCAGATGGATTGTAGGAGGTATCCTCGCAGCGCTGATCCTGCTGGTCATAGTGTTCGGCGTCAAAGGAATAGCTAAAGTCTGTTCCGCCCTGGTGCCTTTCATGGCAGTTTTATACGTGCTGGGATGCCTGGTGCTGCTGGGGCTCAACTGGCACTACCTCGGGGAATCGCTGCAACTGATCGTCTCCAGCGCATTCTCCGCCAAGGCCGCAGGTGGCGGTTTCGTGGGATCGACGGTGATGCTTGCATGCCGCTTCGGTATAGCCCGCGGACTCTTCTCCAATGAATCCGGTCTGGGCTCCGAACCCATCGTTGCCGCGGCGGCTAAAACACGCAACCCCGTGCGTCAGGCGCTGGTTTCATCTACCGGCACCTTCTGGGACACCGTGGTGGTTTGCGCACTCACCGGCCTGGTGCTCGTGAGCAGCATCATCGCGCATCCGGATATCGACAGCACCCACGGTGCCGCTCTCACCCACGCTGCATTCTCCAAACTGCCCGTCATCGGGCCCATGATACTGTCGGTCGGAATCGTCACCTTCGCCTTCTCCACCATCCTGGGATGGTCTTACTATGGAGAAAGGGCGGTAGAATATCTTGCCGGACGCAATGCGCGCCGCGCCAGGGTTATGGTAGGTATCTACCGGATACTCTGGGTAGCCGCAGTGTTTGCGGGCTCGGTGATAAGCTTGTCGCTGGTTTGGAATCTGGCAGAAGTCGCGAATGCTATCATGGCCGTCCCCAACCTGCTGGCAGTACTGCTGCTCAGTGGAGTGATAGTGAAGGAGACAAGAAAATACCTCTGGTCCGGTCGCCTGGACGACGTGGACACAGAGGAGTTTTAGTTCTGGAGTAATCAGCCTTTATTCCATGTAAAATAGTTCAGGGAGGGGGATGCTAACCGGGGAGTTATCCGGATTTGTTTCCATAATGTCTGCCATATAAGCCCACCATTTCTGAACTATAGGGTTGTCGCCCAGATCCTGGGAACCGCCTTCGCCGGATGTTTTTTGAACGGCAAAGAGGATATTGGTCTCTTTGTCCCAGAAAATCGAGTAATCACTTACTCCGGATTCGCTGAGCAGGGCTTTGAGTTCAGGCCATATGGCAGCGTGACGCCTGGCATATTCTTCTTCGAAACCGGGCTTAAGGAACATTTTAAAGGCTTCTCTTTTCATATCTTCAGTGTTTATTAAGAATTGTCTTACGTGGTTTTTTAATAAGCCATAAAAGGGCGGCAAGGACAAAGCAGGCGCTTCCTGCAATAAAGCTGTACTCACCGCCAAGACTCTTCAATGACGGCAGGCTGATTACACAGAACAGTACACCGGCAACCACAAAAGAGAATATAAACAAGGCAGATAACACCCTTTTATATTGCGGCGTTATAACCGGTTTATCCTTTTCCTGGATAGGTGTGGATAGTTGGTTGAAGAAAGAGTCTAACTCTGTCTGCTTTTCCTCACTCATGCGTGCCGGATAAGGGAAGAAATAGATTATCAGGCAGAGGATGATCTCTATCAGCGTTCCTGTTTCCCATGATAAGGCGGGAATCAGATTAACCGCTACTCCAATGAGGACGCCTAGTATTATTGTCAAAGTGTCGGCGGGGCCGGCAGGGCGCTTCGTAATAACGCCTAGTATCAGCGGGATGCCCAGAGGAATCGCCATGATTCCGCTAAATAGTTTATTAATCTCAAAGACACCTGTGCCATTAATTGCTATGGCCCCAAGAGTGATTACTACTCCTATGACAACAGTTCCAATGCGTGCGACCCTTAAAGTTTGTTTGTCAGTAGCATTCGAATTGAATAGACGCAGATAAATATCATGAGTAATAACTCCCGACATTACGTTAAACTCAGCATTCAACGTGGACATAGTGGAAGCGAACAATGATGAGAACATGATTCCCATTATTCCTACAGGGAGGAGTTTCGCAGACAGCACCACATAAGACATCTCCGGGTTCTCCAGGCCTGGGATAATCAGCGGGGCTACCACTGTTGGTAGCAAAAAGACCGGGATGAAAACCAGGAACAGAAGAGCGGTAAAAAGCCCTACATTTCTGGCTGATCTTTCATCGCGGACACAATAGAATTTCTGAATGAATGTCCAGTTCTCGTTCTGCTTTATGATGGACATCACATAAAAAACCCCCAGCCAGAACAGGTTCCCCTTTGGACCGTTGAACCAATTCAGATGTTCGGGCATCTTTTCTGCCAGACTTGATAATCCTCCAGCTTCGCCCAGCGAGAGTGGAAGCAACACAATAGTGACCAAGATAAGAATCACGAACTGTATGGTACTCATAATGGAGACCGACCACATTCCCCCGAACAGGTTGAAGGTTGTGACGATGAGGCCGGAAATCACGATAGCCCAGACAAAGGAAAGCGGAGTCACTGCCGTTATCAATATGCCGATGGCATAAAGACGGACCATGTTGTCGAGAAAACGCATGACCAAACCTGCCCAGGTCATAGTCTGGCGGACATTGAAGCTATATCGGGTTTCAAGATACTCCATAGGGCTTGTCCTACCCACCCGGCGCCATCTCTTTGCCAGAATACCACCAATTATGCAGGCCGGCACGAATGCCCAGAGGACGGTCATCGCCACGATTCCGTGTTCATAAGCAATGCCTGCATAGGCGATGAATACGAAGGTACTGAAAAGCCCCATGAAATTGGTCACGGCGGCCATAAGCCAGGGGATGGCTCCCCCGCCCTTGAAATATGAGCCCGAATCCTTTACCAGATACCCGAAAAGCACGCCCACGAAAGCCATGAGCAACAGGTAGACAAGGATTGCTACATAATCCAGATTCTGGAGCATCAACATTACCTAATCGTTTTTCTTCTTCAGTGTTGTAACAAGAGTTACGCTGGTCCCAGCCGGAATATCAAATTCAAATCCGCAAAGATATCCATCCAGCACATTCTCGTAAGGAGATGTCAGTGTGCCATAGTCCTTCGGATCTGTTGACCAGGTCCGGAATTCAACGTCTGCGCCGGTAGTCGCCAGAATCATCGTGGTGACGCCATCTGTCAGTTCGATACAGTCACTCTTGACCGTAGGCACACCATCTGATGCACATGTCCACCTGATATGAGCCGGAGCACCGCCAGGAGCTGTCAGCACATCGGTTATCTGCAGATAGTCCGAATCTTTGATCACTGCGGTACGCGTCGCACTCTGGAGATCGCCCCCGAATACCGGGGTAAGATTGATTGTACCTCCCAACTGGGTGTTGGTATCGTATTGTGCGACAAGCGAGGCGAACCCATTGACAACATGGGTCTTGTCGTTTACCGTGATAGTGCTGTGAGAACGATTGTTATGCTGCAGAAGCATCCACCTGTAGGAGCCCTCATTCATGCCATAATTGGAAATCCCCAATGTGGCATACATATTCTCCTGCGCAGTGTAGGATGTGGAATAAGTGAAGTCCTTGAACCATCTGGTTCCGAAGGCATCGTATACTACTTCTCCGGCATCCATATGACCGTGCCCCAAAGCGGCCTTTCCGCCTTTTGCAGCAAGATACCTGTCATTCTTTGCCCAGCCTGTCCTGCAAATAAAAATAGGATTCAAACCATTCGGAGCATAGTACATACGTCCGGAAGGAGCGGTAGCTGTCACTGGCCCCATCTTGTATGCACAAATCAATGGCACAATGTTGTAGTCTTCATCCACATAAGAACCGTCATCCATGAAAGGCAAATCCAGGTACAGATATGACGGATCAGCCATCTTGTAGGCGATGTACCACAATCCTACCGAAGCCTCTACACCTTCGCCGCTATCAGAATAATTGAATCGCTTATTTGAATTACCATGCTCGAAGATATAATAATCTCCAGTGGTTTGGAATCCGTCGATAGTGGTTATCTCGAAGTCTGTCCCCAATGCAGATTCAAGGGCCAGATTAAGGATACCCTGATAAGTTGTTCCATACTCCCAGTAACCGGGACCTTCGGGGAACGCGCCTTCCGGTGCATAGATTTCATAAACCTGCCTGGCATTGCTGGACAGCGATTTCCGTATCACCTCATCTGAAAGAGATGGATTCTTTTCGTAGGTCGCGAGAGCCGCACAAATCATTCCGGCATTGCATACCTGATTCCAGTTGCCAGATTGCGAATAGGCCCGGGATGCTTCGTCCAGTGCATAAGCCTTCAGTTTTGCAGCAACTTTTGTCTTGGTCGCATCATCCAAATCATTGTAGAGCCAGTCATAGCCCACGGCCACGCCAAATGCCATCTCTCCGACATCCAAGAAGTGAGAGGGATGCCAATCCGGGAAGTCACAAACAGCATTGATGTTCGCTTCCGCGGCATACAGGTATTTATCAAGTCCTGTAACCTTATAGGCATAAGCCATGTCTATTATCCTGTGCAGGGCCCTTCTTGAAACTTGCAGCAGTCGAGTATTGCTTGCATCCAATTTATACGTAAGGTCTTCTGTGGACTTCGATTCCTTGGATGCATAAGCCAGGACCTTTCCGTGAAGTTTGGAAAGATAAGGATTCGTTCCCTCATTCAGGGCACGCCTGATTTCGTTGAAATCCTTATCGAAGAGGAACAAGCGGGGATGGTCGCCCTCGGTAAGATTCGAATAATTAATACTGATGTCCGACCATTCAGGAAGGCTAGCTACAGATTTGCCGGCATTAAGCTGGGGGCGGTCCGGCCAGGAAACATCCTTGACATCATAAGTCATTGTGCTCTCGTCAATCACATCCTTCACCGGACGTACCGATACGCCGATAGTACGCGCCAACACGTAAGTAGTAATAAACGAGGAGTTCGACATTTTGACCACATGGGCGTGCGACCAATTGTTTTTAGCCGCACCGCTGTTCACAGTACTGCTCCAGTAGTAAGCGACACTCGCTACACCGGTTCCCGTTGTGCCGGAAATAATCTTTCTCGGAAGGAAAACCAGGAATCCGGTGGCATTGTCCTGGATAGACACGCCATAGGTTTTGGAATCACCTGTAGTCGTATAATGCTCCGTATCCTGTGATGCCGCATATAATGCCAGCCAGTTCTCATAGGTTGGCATGCGCCAGCCGGTTCCCGGATACTTCAGCTGTACTATATCATCCACGGGATCCAGCACTGTCTTGCCGTCGGTCTCGTTATACTTGCTGTACACATTCTCTGCCGTCGCATATACTTCTCCCGGATAATAGGTATAGCCAGACTGATGGTCACCATCAAATGTGATGGTAGCAGAGCCATTGTACGTGGTGCTTTTCGCAGAATAAATGACACCAGTATCGGCCCAGCGATACAAGTCGCCAGCCGAACGGCCATCTGAAGCAGCCATGGTCGCCCCTAGATTATACGCAGACCAGTTCACGTTATTTATCACCACATCGCTCGCCACCGGCTGGGAGACAGAACTGAAAGTCTTAGCATTAATATGATAGAACTTGGATTTTTCAGCATCGCTACCGGCGGGGACATAACTGAACAGGAAATCATCTGCATCAACCAACGAAAGCTTCTCCACACTGCAAGGAGGCACCGCGATAAAAATCGGATTATCGAGACTATAAGATGCATTGACAACGGCTGCGGAGAGCTTCTTTTCTATGAACTTGCTTGGTGCGTCAACCGTAAAACTGAGTTTATCGTTAACGATGCTCACCACACCGGAAGATACGACATTATGCCCGCTCACGACGGCTTTATCGATAAGACGCCCTGCCCTGGAGCCATCCAGAACAGGATTCTCAATCTTTATCAAAGCGACCGCATTATCAAACTGCAAGGTGACGGTCTTTGTGTCAGGAACCTGGGCTTCGGCGAGCATCAGGGCAGGTATCTCCTCCGCATTCTGCGAGGAAAAGTCTACCTGTAAAACGCCAGCATTTATATCCGAAGCGGTGCACCCGGGGCAATAAACCGCATAAACCTTATCTCCAACATTCAAAGCATCGCCGGACACCTTTTTCAGTGATGCTGCACCAGTATTTGCATCTACACTTTCAACCTCATAGGTAAAAGTCGAACCCGAATCAGTGAATCCAATAATCTTGTCCTCGATTACCCACCCTAGATGGACAACGCCAACCCCCTGCGTGAAGGAAACCTTCGTTTCAGGAGGGGCGGCAGCAATCAAACAAATATCATCTTCAGCCCCGGAAGGCACGACAGGCTTAGGCTCCTTTGTAGAGCAAGCCAAAATCAATGCCATGGATAGTATCAACAGTATCTTTCTCATTGCCAATAATAATCATTTTGATCGGCTACCGGATCAATTGCAGTATTATAAAGCGCCTCAGTCGTAGCAGGGAAAGCGCACATCAAGCTCTTCCGTAAATCCGACTGGCTGGTCGGATACAAGGTGCCGACATAGTTGTAATTGAAATGGCCTTTTGCGCCCGTAGACACGTTAGGCCCCTGTTCGGGCTGCTGAAGGAAAGCATTCATCGGGACAGCCAATACCCGCGCCATCCATTTCGCTCCATTTCGATGAGTATCAAAGTACTCATGCCCTTCACCGCACATCTCATACATCCTCTCCCAGAAAATGGCATCGGACAGTTCCTGCTTGTCCGCAAAAGACCTCGCTGCCCATGAAGGATAAGTGGCGGGGGTGTCTCCGTCAACTGAGTTCCTGGCCCTTTTGTGAAGGTCCTCAACCCTCTGCAGTGCTTTCTGCCAGTATTCATCCCCTTTCGCCGATGACAGGTTGGTCGCGGCTTCGGCTGCATTCAAATAAACCTCTGCAAGCCGCAACAGATAGAAATCCGCAGAACCGGCGTTAACGTCAAAGGTCGGGTCCAGATACTTCTTGTAGTACGGCAAACTGAATGAGCTGTCGTCAGTGAGCACCCCGCTTATCGTGGGATAGATTTTCAGGGTTCCACCGGTATCTAGGCGCTTTGATGTCGTGTGGATAAAACTCGCATCGAAACGGGGATCCGGGCAACTGATATAGAGATTGGGATAATCGGGATCATCCGTCTTTTCTCCACCATTATCAGCCGCGAACTTCTGGAACAGGAACCGGCTGGGGCGGTAGCGTCCGGCGTTGGAATTCTTGATTGTTTTGTTTGACGAACCTTCCGGATATATTGGAAGGGACATCAGTGCAAGTCGGTTCTCCGGAGTGGCGGAAATCGTAGACTGGAGAACAAAAATCCTCTCTTTAAGATTGAAATCTTCAGGTTCAGTCCACCTGAAAAGCAGACGATAATCCGCAGCAAGTTCATACGGCCCGTTATTGATTACGTTTTCTGCGGTCTGATAGCAAAGCAGCCACGCATCCGCGGCATTGCCGATGCCGATGGCACTGAAGTCCGGAGTGCGTCCTTCTTTTGAAGGATTAAAGAACTGATCCTGGGGGTCCGCCTCGTAGGAACTCAACATCGAGCCAATCGTCAAGTAGACACAAGACTTCAACGACGTTGCAGCCCACTTGCAGGGGCGGCCCTTACCGGGAGTCAAAGATTCCACTCTGGCATAATCACGCATATACTCCTCTGCCTTGTCCAGGTCGTCAATAATCTGGGCATACACTTTATAATATGCGACGCGGGGCTGATTGGTTTCCGCAAGGGATCGGGGGCACGATACTATAAGGGGCACATCCCCATATAGACGAGCCAGATAATAATACAGCACAGCCCGATAGAATCTAGCCTCTCCCTCAATCTCTTTTTTGTAAGAGTCTTTCACGGGGCTGGCCGGAAGATTGTCCAACAGACGGTTGCAACATGCAATGGCCGCATAAAGTTGCGCATACCAGGTCTGGTTTGGAGACGTGTTGGAATATTTTGCAAACTTAAGCCCGTCGATCCAGTTGTCAAGCGTCCGCTGTCCCTTCCACATCACAAGCCCGGAAGCAGAATGGAGAAGCTCGTTCATATACCCCTGCATCATATATGAGCCGTAGAACGAGGACATTATGCCGTAGATTTGCGCCTCCAATGCGCTCTCGCTGGAATAAACAGATGTCTCCGAAAGAGATGTGGTAGGATTCTCGTCCAAAAAGCCCTTGCATGAGCAGAATAACAGAGATGCAGCAAGCAATATGGAATATACCGTTCTTTTCATAGCCATCAGAATGTAAATTTCACATCGGCACTGACCATCCTGGCTGAAGGATAAGAGCCTGAATCGGCACCCATCTTCATCACATTGGATCCGAAACTGTTGACATCCGGATCCCAACCGGTATACTTTGTCAGGATCAGGAGATTGGAGGCTGATATACCTACAGAAAGAGCCCTCAGTACTTTGGACTGTTTCTTAATAGGCACGTCATAATTGAGAGATACGTTGGACACCCGCAGGTAAGACCCGGATTCTATATCCACATCCTTCAAGGCACGGGTTTCTGTGCTTGAAATAGAGCCGATCGCCCAGTATTTCGCACCCGGATTTTCCGGCGTCCAGGCATCATACATGGCGGCACGAAGCACATTATGGTTTTTCTGTGCCGTATCGGATTCCCGCATGTTGTTCACATTTATGATGTCGTTTCCGTAGCTGCCGTTACAAGTTATGCTCAATGTCAGATTCTTGTAAGACAGGGTGCTGCCGAAACCATAGGTGAAGTCCGGATTGGGATTGCCGATTATCATACGGTCATCCGGATCGATATAGCCGTTCCCGTTAGTATCATGCATTTTCAGGTGTCCGGGCTGGGCAGGTGCGCCGCCGTCCAGAAGGGCGGGGCCCGTCTCCCCTACCTGCACTATGCCATCAGTCCTGTAGCCATAAAACAAGCACATAGGCTGGCCTACGATAAACACGCTGGCTGCCGAATTCGCGTAATTCGAACTTCCGACACTGCTGCCGTAGAAGAATACCGCATCCACCGAATGATCAGCATCAAGGTAAATCTGGCTCTTGGTGGCCGATTCGTTTATGGAAAGAATCCTGTTCCTGTTGAAGGAGATGTTTCCATTCAGGCCCCACTCGAAGTTCCTGGCTTTAACCGGGGTGGCTTCCAAAGTGAATTCCAGGCCTCTGTTGCGCACGATTCCTTCATTGACATACATTGTGCTGAACCCTGAGGAAGTGGCAATCTTCTTCGACTGAAGAAGATCATAAGTCACCTTGTTGTATGCATCCACGTTCACAACAAGATATCCGTGCCACAAAGACAGGTCCAGTCCTACATTAGTCTGCTCCGTAGTCTCCCATTTCAGGTCCGGATTGGCGATGTTTTCGGGCACAAGACCAACAGAGTATCCGGCAGGATTGTCCGCGGAGTGGTCGGCATAAATCCTCCTGGAATAATTGGACAAGGTCTGGTAGTTTGCGATAGCCTGATTGCCCACACGTCCCCATCCAAGACGCATCTTGGCCTGGGAGACAATAGCGGAGTTGAACCAGGGTTCCTCGCTCAGGCGCCATGCAAAAGCCAGCGAGGGGAAATCCGCCCATTTGTTCTTTCCCTGGAACTTGCTGGAACCGTCCGCCCTGTATGTCGCGGTGAGCACATAACGGTCTTTCCAGTTATATATTCCCCGCACGAAGAAGGAAAGGGTGCGGGCCATGTTCTCATCATAAACGAACGAGGCCTGGGGAGCGGTGGAGATTGATTCCACCAAGCCCCTGTACTGCTTGATATCCCATCCCTGGACTGTCTGCAGATAAGAGTTCCGCTCAGAAAGAGACGAGCCCAGCATCATATTAAGGTTATGTCCTCTTTTATTGTACTTATAACTGAAGGTATTATCCCAGTTCCACGTCAGATATTTATATCCTCCAATGGCTCCCGCAGAGCCTTCTGCTGTAGAATTGATACGGGAGGATTTGAACTTGGCGCGTTCGCTGTCCCTGTAATCCGCCCCAAGGGTAGATTTGAACGAGAATTGCGGAGAGAAGACAGCCCATGCATAGATGCTCGGCGTTGCCCGGAATTCCTTTCTCGTGTTGGCATAATCATACAGCCATTTGTCCGGGCCTGAGCGTGTATTGCTGTCCACCTCGTCATAATCTTCATCCTCTTCCGGCTCGGAGTTGGGATCTATGGCTGCATAAGGACGGAAGGTCAGCACGCTTCGCATGAGCGATGTTGCTGCAGTCGCCTTTCCGCTGCTCTGGGTCTGGTTCGAATAGATGTAGGCAAGATTGCTCTTCGTGCCGATCTTCAAGCCACGGAAAGGACTCTTTTCTATATTCAGGCGCATGGAGATGGTTTTCACCCCGGTTTTCTTAACAATACCATCCCTGCCTGTATAGTTGAGTGAGAACGCATAAGTCAAACTCTTGGGTCTGCCGGTAATGGACATGTAATAACGCTGCCCTACTGCGGTCTGGAACACATAATCCTGCCAATCACGGGGAGTCACCTTCAAACCTGTCCTGCCTGCCGGATCTGAATAGATAGATGCTAAAAGCGCATCCGTCGAAATACCCGCGGCCCCCTGTTTCTCCAGGAAGGTGATATACTCATCGAAAGACAGGATGTCGATCTTTTTATAGTTTTTGGATATATCCAGCCCTGCGGAGAAGTTGACCGTAGGACGATCTTTCATCGCAGTCTTGGTAGTGATAATAACGACTCCGTTTGCTCCAAGGGCTCCGTAAATGGCAGTGGCGGAAGCATCCTTCAATATTTCGATATTGGCTATATCCTGAGGGCTCAGCCCCATAAGACCATTCACCGCCTCGTCGGTCCCATCATTATCCGCGCCCGCGGTAAGAAGGGATTCATTCATCCCGGTCGGATTCATCAGAATGCCGTCGATCACATAGAGGGGTTCATTGTTCCCGAAGAAGGATCCCATACCCCGGACCCGCACGGATACTCCGGCATCCGGTGCAGCATTGTTGGAGACAACCTGCACACCCGCAGCACGTCCCTGAAGCATCTGGTCCAGGGAACCGGCATGAGCCTTTTCTTCTTCACTCACCTTTACGGAGGTGACGGAGCCGGTAAGGTCGCTTTTACGCATAGAGCCATAACCGATGACTACCGCGTCTTCCAGTTCCTCAGACTCTTCCTGCAACACTATATCTATGACCGCCCGGCCAGCAACAGGTATTTCCAATTCCCTGTATCCGAGCACTCTTACTGTCAGTACCGGGTCCTTTATCCCCGAAGGGAGAGTAAGGGAATAATTGCCTTCTATATCCGAAACTGCTGCGACGGATATATTTCCGTTGAGCATTACGGCCGCGCCCGGAATCACCTCTCCTTTATCATCCTTGATGCTGCCGCGAACAGCCGTCTGCGCAAACGAAACTGCACTGGCGAGAGCAAACATCACCAGGCTGACCAGAATCTTTTCAATAATCTTTCTCATGGCAGTCCGGCATTATAAGGTTATTGATATTCCTGCCACAACAGAACGCGACAGGAAAGGATTCTTGTCTTTGTCGGCACAGAACAGCAACAGATTGCGTCCGCTCAGGCTCAGTCGCATTCCTCGCACAAAAGGAAGGAAAGATGGATCGATGTCCCATCCTGCGTTCAGTTTGCCCAGTTTAAGAAAGTCTGTCATCCCGGAAAGAACTGCACCGTCCAGTTCCGCTTCCAGCACAAACCGGCCAGCTTTCAAAACGGAAGTCAAGCCACCGAGAATCCCGGCCACATCGTTCCATGCTAGATTGCATCCCAAAGACCAGTTAAGGTTATCCCGGTTAAGGAGAGTGGCATCGGCATCAAACTCAACTCCGGTAGAACCAAAAGTGCTGGTTTCATCAAAGTAGGGTGTACGGTCTGAATAACGCCACAAATAACTGTCCGCGGTCTTCCGTCCGAAGCAGTACGCATTGAAAGCATCATCGGTCTGCCTGGAATAAAACTTGGTGGCCAGATTCAACATTCCACGCATCAGAGACAACCGGGCGCCGGCATTCAATTCACTGGTCCTGACACGGTTAAGGCCCTTGTAATAATACGCAAGGTCTGGATCCACTTCAGGGAATGTACCCGTAACAAAACCGCTGAATCCGGCATAATCGGTCATCTGCTCTACGCCCCCGACACCATATCCGGCACTGATCTTCAAATAGTCCAGCGGCTTCCAGAAAGCGTTTACAGCATAGTGAAGAACCGGTGCATCGTCAAACACCGGGGTCCTGTCAAGACGCAGCATGGCATCCAGGCCTGCCGTCTCTCCAAAAGAATAAGCGCCTTTCAGATATGCCCCGTAACTGGAATAATTGATTGCATGGTTGTCTATAACAGTCTTGCTGGCGTGAATATTCAACCCCCGGGCTCGAAGTTCGTGACTGAAGAAGTCCGTTCCCCGCATCACGTTTGTCCTGTCATAATCGCCATTTGCCGAAACGCCGGCAGAGAGGTCCAGCCTGCCCTTGCCGAAATACCGGTACCAACTCATAGTCGGTGCAGCATGATACCTGATAAACGACATGCCGCTTATGCAGGCTTCGCCATTGGCAGCGGCCCCTCTGTCTGTTCCGGTGCCGAACCAGACGAAAGAAGTATTGTTCTTGTAATCAACGCCGAGGTTCAACTTAAAGGAAAAGGTTTTAGTAAAGTTCAACGACAAAGAGGACGTATTGAAAATACGCCACATATTCGTGTCGTTGTCATAATCTTCATAAAGATACCCGGGTTCTTCAGCGCCGCCGGCGCTCAACATGGTATTAGTGCTGAACCACACGACCGGATTGGCGCGAGTCTCATAAAGAACGTTCACCAGTCCGTTGTTGTTGCCGTTTCTCTTCAAAACATCGTTATCGGTGCGCCAATATCCGGATAGATTAAACAGCGACTGACCATTTACGGAAGACAGGCTCAGGGAATGATTATGGCTTAATGCGGTACGGCTTTCGTTTATGGTAGAAAACGGTGATGAAACGACAGCATTGGAATGCCAGTCGACCTTGAGGCCATCCTGCTTTTGACGCTTGGTATTGATCAGGACGACTCCATTGGCGCCTTTCAGGCCATAAATCGCCGTTGCAGAAACATCCTTCAGAACCTCGATACTCTCGATGTCGTAGGGATTCAGGTCGAACATCCCGATAGTGGGAGCCCCATCGACAATCCAGAGCGGCTGGCTATCGGAGCGAACTGAATTCAGGCCCCTTATGTGCACAAACAGATCCCCGTTCACGCTGCCGTTGGAAGAAAGCACTTGTACGCCGGACACCTTCCCCTCGATAAGAGAAGCGGGCCTTGCCTGGAACTCCTTAGACAGTTCCAATGTATCCCTGACCACATCCCCGGCCCAAGCCGCATGAACAGAACATGCAGCAAAAGCAAGACAGAGGGTTAAGTGTGTCAACATTTTCATCATCTGAGAGATAGTTCACGCTTTTCCATAATCATTACCGGTGAATCGTATAGAGGCACGTTCTTTATCATGCAATCATCCTTTTCCACCTTATATACCTTGCCTGTCCGGAAGTCCACGGCCACAGGGTCTTTGAAGTCAAACCCCGGGGCATTGACTGAACAAGGCCGGGCTTTGCAGAAATTCATGGGTATGCGGGCATCCTTCCAGAACACGACGGACTTGGATTTTCCGTTATCGAAGGCATATACAGAAACCGGTTCCTCCGTGGATAGACCTATACCCGAAGCATCTACCGGCTCTCCTATATTATCCCAGACAGAAGCAATCGCCCGGACTGCATGATAGGCGTGCTTGGGGCGCTTTACAGTTTTATCTTCATTGGTCTCGAGGAGCCCCTTGTAGTTCTTCAGGCTGATGTGATCATCTTTGCTGTATGTGATGTCGCTGAAAGCAAAGACGGCAGAAGGAATACTGCGGGACTTGTCTGTCAGTAGCCGTCTCAATGTCCATTTACCCTGGGATTCTTCCGTCCAGTCATAATCTGCAAGCGCTCCACCCATATGCCCACGGGAAGGTGCGCCCGTCTCGCCCTGACGAAGAATGGTCGGAGTGTCGAACTTGTCCAAGATGCTCTGATAGATATCTACCTTTGAGTACATATCTTCCGGACGATACTCGTAAAAGTGATAGGTTATCCAATCAATCTGCTTGAGATACCCGTCATCCTGGAGCATCTGGAGGCTCTTTTCGAATTTGTCCGGAAGGCATAGCGCCCATGCGAAGGCAGCAATCTTGCAATCCGGATCGATCTCTTTCAGAATCTTGATCGTTCTCTCTGTAAAATAGACAAAACTGCTTACATCTGCGAACAAAACCTTGTTAATATCCGGCTCATTCCAGATCTCCCATTCCCTGACTTTACCTTTATAGCGTTCCGCCATTGCACGCACCCAGTTGTCCCAGGCATCAAGTGCTTCCTCCGAAACCGGCCAGCCTCCCGCAAGGAATATAGTGCCTCCACCCTCATAAATGGGGTTGCCGTAAGATGTCTGGAGCCAGGGCGTAAGGCCTCGTGATACGACATCGTCTATCACCCTGTCCAACCATTCGAAATCATAAACTCCTTTCTCCTTTTCCGTCTTGGCCCATCCTGCCTGCAAGCGCACTTTGTGCAAGCCAAGTGGCTCAAGATATACCTTATAACTCTCATAGTCGACATATCCGCGATCCTGAGTGCCACAATCAATGGAAATGTCGTTCTTTGTTTCGTGCGAGGTCTTGAGTTTCAGTGTTCCTATACACCTCGAAGCCACAAGATCAAGTATTTCAGCGGCAGCCATCAGGAAACCTCCAACGGCATAGACTTGAGTATCATCAGCGGTAATGCCGGCTTGCGGGAAGGCGCCTATGGGCTGGACAAAACCAAGCTTTCCGTCGGCGGCAACATAAGAGCAAAGTGCCTTCCAGCCTTTCTTCAAAACAGGAAGGTATTCATCCTTTGAAAGCAGGCCCTGGTTGATTCCCCATGCAAAAGCATAGCAGAATAACGCGGAACTGCTGTTCTCAGGGGAATCATAATGGGAAGGGTCGAGAAGCGATGGACGCCAAGACCCGTCCGAACCCTGACAAGACTTGACCGAAGCGGCCATTTGCTTGAATATATCTGCATAATAGTCCCGGTTCTCAAAGTCCCACGGCAAGTTCTTGAGCGTGTTTACAATGCCGGCCATGACCCAGGCATTGCCCCTCGCCCAGAATTCTTTCGCGCCGTTAGGCTCACGCTTCTCTGCACGGATGCAGTCCCGGAAGTAAAGATGCTCTTCACGGTCGTAAAGGGAATCCGTACATTCACGGAACTCATTTTGTAAATAATTCAGGTAGGTTTTATTACCAGTCAAGGTATAAAGGTGTGCATAAACCGGTGGCGCCATAAAGAGTGCATCGCACCAGGACCAGCGGTCATATTTCCCGATATCATCCCTTTTTGAAAGCGGTGCGTCAGAGGGGTTCTCTGCTATCTGGATTGCCCGCTGCTGAACAGCAGCCATCATCAAGGAATCACAGAAATACTCTGCCATATCCAGATACATCTGGCCTATGCAGATATCGTCCGCATGGTAGATGGTGCGTGCGGAATAAAGCCCCCAATTATTAGCCTCACCTATACCATTTAAGAAATCAAAGGCCTGCTGATTTGCAGTCCGTTCTGCCCAATTGAACATGCCAGTGTAGAGGACCGCGTTGCTCCAATGCAACTGGTTCTTCGCCACACTTTCCGCCTCAGCATCAGGCTTGGAGTCAAAGTGTTCTATCTGCCAGCAAGCCACCCTATCAGATATATCGCAGATATATGCTTCAGAGAACTCCTTCGGCAACTTCCCACAACTAAAAAGGCAGGCTATAGTTAATATGTATGGGAGTATTCTTTTCATTGCTTCTTCAGGCTTGTCGTGATTGTAACTTCCTGCCCGGCAGGCACATCGAATTCAAATCCGCAGATGAACATCTTTTTCATCTTGGATTCGCCGAAAGCTGTCGGAGTCCCATAATCGGCCGGATTCCCGGACCAGGTGCGATATTCAGGAGAAGGAGCATCTGTTGAAAGTTTCATCGTGGCCGTACTGCCTTTCAGAACCATACCATCCGTTTTGATCTGAGGTTTAACCGGGCAGAGGAAGGTCCAGCGCACATGGGCGCAAGTATCCTCCGGTGCGGCGATCTCATCTATGACTTCGAGCCAGGAATCGTCGCGTATATATAGGGAACGGACTGCTTTCCGGACATCTTTTCCGAAAACAGCGGTTAAATCTACCGTTCCACCCAGTTTGCCCGCGACATTTACCGTATCTATGATAGGGGCAAACCCTGTCACAACATGGTTCTTGTCATTAATGGTCAAGGTAGAGTGCTGGCGGTTATTATGCTCGAACAGATACCATCTGTATGAGTCCTGGGTATAACCGATCTGCTCGGGGCCGAGCCCTAAACGCCCCCAGATCATCTCCATATTGGTATAATTGCGGACATAATAATCGTTCACCCATCGGGTGCCATAGGCATCAAAAACAAACGAACCGGCATCCATATGAGTATGGCCAGTATCGGCACGGCCTCCCTTGAATCCAAGATAAAGATCCTCGGGTTCAAAGCCGGTACGACAGATCATTATCGGATTTGAGCCCTGTGCAAGGAATGTCCTCCTTTCTGTGGGACGTATCTTGATCTTGCCAAGTTTGTATGCCGAAATCAAAGCAAGCAATAAACGGCGCTCTTTACGGTATTCCTTGGTCCCCAGGAACTGGAGTTCATCCATAAGTATACCGGGGATATCGAACTTCCAGGCAAGATACCAGAGTCCGGGAGACGGCCCCTGCTTATCGGAATTGTCGCCATAGTTGAACACATGTCCGTCACTGCTTCGGGTAAATGCCTTATACCATCCGGTCTTGGAGAAGCCCTCGATGTTACTCAGACCGAAATCCGTGCCGAAGGTAGTCTCAAGCAACAAGTTGAAGTACTCCTGATAACAAGTGCCATATTCCCAATAGCCCGGGCCTTCGGGGAAGGCCCCATCAGGGCCATAAATCTCCTTAGCCGCAGGAATATTTCCGGCTATTCCCCGTTGCAGAATCTCCAAAGAGAGCTCTGGATTGGATTCATAAGTGGCAATTGCCGCAGCGGAAAGACAGGCAATGCAGACCTGGTTCCAGTTTCCGGACCTCAAGAAAACATGCTGCCCGATTCCATGGGCGGCCTCTTCCATAGCGAAAGAGACCAAGGCCTTACGCGCCTTCTCCCTGGTTGAAACCGACATCTTATTGTATAACCAATCATAGCCGATTGCAACCCCGAAAGCCATCTCGGAAGGATCCAGGAAGTGGGTAGGATTCCAATCCGGAAAATCACATACTGTGTTAATATTCCATTCGGCAGCTTTTAGATATGCTTTTTGACCCGTTATACGAAATGCATAGGAAAGGCTCACTATGCGGATAAGGGCATCACGCGAGACCTTCAGTATGCGGCGACCACTCTCATCCTTTTCGTATGCGAGTTGTCTTTCGTCCAACAGCGACTCCTCGGCCGTAGTCATCATCATCTTATGAATCTCTCCAAGATATCCCCCTTTGAATGCACTCTTCTTAAGGTTCTTGAATTCCTTATCATTCAAGAAGAGCCTTGGATGTGCTGATTCTGTCAGCGAAGAGCAGTCTAGACGGATATCTTTCCATTCGATTCCGTCAAAGTCCGTCTGCGCCCCGGATGGAGCGCAGAATAGGACTATTGAACATAAAATGATGATGAATCTTCTCAAAGCATCTTACTGTTTTACGGGACGGATTAGATAACCTGAGTGCCTGTAAGCATTTGATGCCACGGGCGCTGCAGCCTTTGTTCCGTCAGTATTAACCTGAATGTAGTCCGGATTGCCACCGACATCGGTCAAATTCTCCTTCGATATTGAACTCGTCCAATAGCGCCCTTTCTTTCCTATGGTTGTCTTATCCTTGCTGCTGGGCGCACAAACGGTTGCGGTACCTCTGAGAAAAACGGTGTTCTCCCCTTGTGAAACGGTAGTACCCACCGTGTTCGCGGAGCCACTGTTATAGGTGACATCCAGTTCAAACAGGGCATTGAAATCGGCCAAAGTAGGCATACGCCAGCCACTGCCCGGATAAGTCAGTTGGATAATGTCATCCACAGGCTCCAGAACAAGTTTTTCATCCTTTGGAGTATACTTTGTATAAGTGGGTGATGGCGTAGCCGTATAGTAGCATTCTCCATCATAGGTATTGAAGCCGCCTGTATGAGCTTCGTCGAACGTTACCGCGGTGGTTCCATTCCTTTCAGAATAGATTTTCCCGGTATCGGACCACCTATAGATATCGCCCATATCCGTAACCTTTGCTGCTCCAAAATTGGTTTTTGCCCATACCACGCCATTAACAGACACTCCTGACGATGTAGGGAGTTGTACGGCAGGGAATGTTTCTCCGTTAATACTATAGTACTTAGGTCCATCAGCAGCTTCAGTGACAGGAAATACAAAGAAATTGCTCTTGGTATCAATTGCCGAAACACTGGCTATAGGGCTGGCAGGGACGATGATATATACAGGATCTTCAATAGTGAAAGAATCCCCGTTCACGACCGGAGCCGCATTTACCGTCTTCGTTATGAACTTGTCCGGCGCATTGCCGTTGAAGACAAGAACGCCTTCCTCGAGCGATACCACACCAGAACTTACAAGTTCATGCCCCGAAACGGTAAAGCGTACGAGCTTATCTGCCGTCGTTGCCTTGGGCAGCACAGGATTCGTGATACCAATTACCGAAACAGCACTTTTGAATTCAAATGCAAGGGCATCCTTTGTCGCAGTTGCCGTGGACAGTAGCAAGAGAGGCACCACGTCTGCGCTCTGCTCAGTGAAATCCAAAGCAAGCGTCTGCCCGGATAGATCCGACTCCGTTTTGCCGGGGCAGAAAATGGCGTGCAACTTCGTCCCTTCCTTGAGTTCAACAGAAGTCTTTTGCTCCAAAGTGGCCACCTTTGTGGTAGCATTGACACTTTTTACATCGAAAGAAACCGTAGTCCCTTCCGCTGTGAAGCCAAAGATCTTGTCCCCTGCAGCCCAAGTGCCCACCATAGTATGGTCTGTGACATCCTCGGCAAGAGAAGCCTTTGTGAGGGGGGAAATGGAAGCCGTAATTACAAAGCCCTGAGGAGGAGTTTCCGGGGTCTCAGGAGTCTCCGGGGTCTCAGGAGTCTCCGGAGTATCCGGGACTTTAGGCTCTCCGTGGCAAGCGGCGACAATACAGAAGATTGAAGCCAGGGCCAGTATTTTTACAATATTATTCATTCTTTCAAAACAATTCTTACTGCCGTACAGGGCGGATTGAAAGGCCACAGTTACGATAAGTACTTCCCGTCACAGGCGCCGCAGCAGTTCGTCCGTCTGAAGGATTAACCTCGACATAATCAGGCCGACCACCCGTACTATTCAAGTTACCAGCCGAAATCGAACTTGTCCAATAGTACCCTCTCTTAGATATAGAAGTATAATCTCCACCACTGGGGATACAAACCTGAGTTGTACTCCTAAAGAACAAAGTATTCGCGTCCTGAGTAACAGTGGTTCCAACTTTATTACCGCTGCCACTGCTATATGTAACACCTGACGAAAGCACAGCGTTAAACTCAGTTAGAGTAGGCATACGCCAGCCACTTCCAGGATATGTAAGTTGCACAACATCATCCACAGGATCCAGAACAGTTTTGTTGTCACCAGTAGTGTATTTTGTGTAACCAGCGGACGGGGTCTCGGTATAATAGCATTCGCCCACATATGTGGTAAAGCCAGCTGTGTGACCAGAATCGAATGTAACAGTTGTCGTCGATGGCCTAGCCGTATATATCTTGCCTGTATCCGACCACCTGTAGATATCACCCATATCTGTCACACCTGAGCCGCCCAAGTTGGCCTTTGCCCAAACTACGCCAGCAGCAGAAACCCCAGTCGATGTTGGAAGGGTTACATCGGGGAAAGTCTTTCCATCCAAAACATAGTATTTAGAAGCCACGGCAGTCTGATTTACCGAATAGACAAAGAAATTACTCTTTGTGTCAATTGCGGAAATATTTGCTATAGGACCAGCAGGAACAACAATATAAACAGGATCCGCTATTGTGAATGTTTCTCCCACTACGACAGGCGTGGCGTTTACAGTCTTTGTAATGAACTTGTCTGGTGCATTCCCTGTGAAGACAAGAGACCCACCCGAGACTGAAACTACACCAGAGCTGACGATTTCATGTCCCGAAACAGTAATATTTACAAGCCTGTCCGCTGTTGTCGCTTTAGGGAATACAGGATTCTTGATACCGATAATCGAAACTGCATTCTCAAAAGTGAACGCCAATGTGTTGCTGGTGACAGTTGCTGTTGCCAATAGCAAGACAGGTATTACGGATTCGCTTTGTGACGAGAAATCAACAGCCAGTGTTTGCTCCGACAGATCGGAAGCAGTTTTACCAGGGCAATAGATAGCATGAACCTTAGTTCCTTCAGTAAGATCAACAGATGTCGTTTGAGTCAAAGTAGCAACACCTGTACCGGGGGCGACACTTGTAACATTGAATGAAACGGTCGTCCCACTGGCAGTGAAACCAAATATCACATCATCTACCTCCCAGGATCCCTCCAGATTATGGGTAGAGCCATTTTCAGAATAAGCCACTTTTGTCTGAGGGCGGGCAGCAGTAATAACAACAGAAGCCGGATCACTGGTTGTTTCATTCATAACAGGTTCCTTCTGGCAAGCAACAGAAAGAATAACAAGCGCGACACACGCGAAATGATTAACGATGTTTTTCATTTTCATTTCCTCCTACCAAGCTATATATTCAAAATCATTTAATCCATTACCCTCATCTCCGCCCAGTGTTATAACTTCAACGTCCAAGATTGAGGTACAAATAGGAGCGCTTAATGAGACCTGCTCAATAACCTCCGTAAACGGGGTTTGATAAACTCGTTTTTTCTCCATAAAGATAGTATTTTAGTGATTATTAATAAAGTTCATCGTATCATCGTAACATTTGTCCAGTTCCGCGGCATCATCTGCAGACAACTCATAAGTTACAAGTTTCCAGGCAGTTTTATCGCCAATGGGATATGTGCCCGCAGGGGTGACTATCTTCTCTATGTAGTCGCGGGAGATGGTATTCTTGAACACCCCCAGGCGCTTAAGATAGTACAGTGAATAGCCGCGAAGGCTATTGCTTTCCAGATTGCGCTGGTCTATAAGCAAACGATATAAAGCATAGGCCTGCGTGAGTGTTCCGTCAGCATCCTTATTCTTGATGCACTTCCATATATAGTTAACAATGGGAGCATAAGCGACGCGCTCGGAGATAAGTCCCATAGTGCCTATCCGTCTTGCCTGGAACAGCCACTGCCATCCTCCCCAGGCAGAGAAAACGGTCTTTATGTAGGGGGAGACGATCTCCTGGCGCTGCCGGTCGTTGGCCTCAAGGGAGTTGGTTTCCTCCTTCACCCACCCATAGATGTCGGGATATGTCTTTGCCAGATGCAGGATAAACTGCACCGTAGGTGAAGGGCAGGTTCTGTTCACGTGTGTTTGAATTATCACAGGGTGGTGCACAACGGAAGCTATTGCAGTGTAATAATCCTGCACATCCTCTTCGCAGGTTCCGTCGTAGGGCGGCCTTGCGCATAGGGCTACATTTTTCACCCCATATTTTTTGATTAGCCGTTCCGCTTCTGCAGCGTTCTTTACCGCCTCCTGCTGGTTATCGCCGGAAATGCCCAAGGTCAATACCGCCTTGAATCCCTTGCGGGGCCAGGCCTCGCAAAGAGCCTCCATACCTTTGACGCGTTCCTCAAAGGTTAAAAGATCATTAGCGTCATTGGATTGCGGCCATATCAGACCGGGAGTATCCCAGCCGTCAGCGAATTCCGCTTCGGCAACCAAAGTATCATAATCCACGGCCCCATCTTCAAAGTACGGGGTCGAAAGGATCAAGAATGGGCCTTCAATTAACATTTGTTTTAGTATTATAGTTTTGCGGCATTCACGGGACCAAGTGTACGCCCGCCTTCAACAGGCAAGTCAATCCCGGTTATGAAGCCGGATTCATCAGCTGCAAGAAATACCATAGCGCGAGCCATTTCATCCGCCGAACCGCGGCGTCCTATCCAAGTAGTATCGGTAGGCTGGGGCTCGCCCACTGCAACCATTCCGGGAGATACGCAGTTGACGGTAATGCCCTTGCTTGCGTTTTCCATTGCAAGAGTCTTGGAAAACATCAGCACACCAGCCTTGGCGGCGGCATAGTCGGCATATCCCGGCAGTCCTACTTCACCGGAAATAGACGCCGTATTCACAATTCGGCCATATCCGTTTGCGATCATATGAGGAAGAACGGCCTGGCAGCAGTTCATCGTTCCGTCAAGATTGATTCGCAATAGATTGGTCCACTGACCATAATCCATCTGTTCGAAACGCTGGACACCCTTGACGTCGGTATGGTTCCATACCCCGGCGTTACAGAACAGGATATCTATATGGCCAAAGTCTTTTATGGCACTATCAACTGCTGTTTTAACGCTTTCTGGGTCCCGCACGTCCACCTTATAGGCACGTATGCCCTTAATTCCAGCCAACCTTTCTTCCAGGATATCCTTTGAAAGATCTGCGGCGGCAATAGCCACTCCGTGTGCTGCGAGAAGGCGGCACAAGGCGACTCCGATGTTGCCTGCGGCTCCAGTTACGAATGCCACACGGTTAGAAAAAGTACAGATATTAGTCATTGGCATCGTATAGTGTTTATGCAAATATATGATAAAAAGCGCTAAATTCATCGTTGTTGAATAAGCGTTTTATATTATTGAACAGAACGGTGGAGACAAAAAAAATGCCCCAAAGGGGCACTTAAACAAAGGATAATCGACTAAGCCAAAAGATTATTGATTGCCTCCGCCGTCTGTATCAGTTTCTCCTCTATGAATTCCTTCCGGCCGTCGCCAAGCCTCATATCCGGGAGGTAACACGATATTGAACCCATTACTTTTCCTTTGGCAAAAACCGGCACGGCAAGACAGGCAAAGTGATTTTTATTGATAACCGTCGTACAGGGTTGAGACCTGTATTCCGCCAACTTTGCAAGCAGTTCCTGACGATTGGTCACCTCTGCCCATTCGCTGCCTGGCATTCCAACCATCTTGATATAATTATTCAATTCTTCGGGGCTATAACGGGCTACAATAACACGTGCGGAAGTCGCTCTCCAAACTTTCATATCATCTTCGAATCTGGTCACGATGGAATGGCTCGAACCAACCTTATAAAGAATGATTCTCCTGCCACCACGGACCACGGAGAAGGCGATATCCTCATTAATGGCTCTGGAAAGCCTGTCTGCCAAAGGTTTGATTTGGTGAACAATCTTCTGGGAGTTCATATTTGAGCCCGTGAGGGAATATAGCTTGTCACCTAGAATATACCCACCCCTATAATCCGTCTGCTCCACATAGCCCACATCCTTGAGACTCTTCATTATGTTTGCGCAAGTCGGCCTGTTCATCCCAAGACTATCGGCCAACTCAGACAACGGCACCTCCCTCGTGGAATTCTGCGAGAGGTAATCCAAGATGCTCACTACCCTTTCTAGAACCTGAATCATAAGTAAACGATGTGAAAAAAGTTTAATAATTATGCAACTTTTAAACCCGATCGACTTCTATCTTACCTGATTCAAGGTCGCTCAGTATCGTAGTGGTCACTTCCAATAAAACAGGAATATCATTTTTTATCGTGGAAAAAATGCCCTCTGCATCCACCTCAACATATTGATGAGATAGAAAATTTCTCATACCAAACACTTCTTTCCATGGAACGGCAGTATATTCTGAAAACAGTTTCATTCCAGAAAGATTCCTGATTTTCACGAATGATTCTGTTATATACTGCAGACTCATGCTACATGCACGGAAAATCGTCATTCCATTCAAGTCTGTTCCGAAATCATTAGGTTTTTCTATGGGCGTCGACATGGAAATAATAAGCTTCATTTCGCGGATGGCTGTTTCCAAAAGAGATTTAATCCTATTGTAATCGCTACACATAAATCACATCTTTATCTAATTCATTTTTAAACTCTTGCGTCATTCTTGCATTAAGAGGAACCAGATCCACTTTTTTATTGAACAATGATTCCAGATCCGACCGAATGGCCGCATATTTATAAAGCGAGGGTGCCTCCAGAGAGATACAGACATCTACATCGCTATTCTCCGTTTGTTCGCCTCTGGCATAACTACCGAACAACCCCATTTTAACTATGCCAAACCTATTCGCATTGTGCAACTTGTATAGTGAAAGAATATCAGAAACCCCTGACAAACCGGGTCTGTTGTCTATCACTTCGACACGGATTTCATATCCAAGAGCAGATAGCACTCTTGATACTGTTTCAGGACTCCCAAGATGGCCATTCTCCATTCGGGAAATCTGAGACTTATCCATGCCGCACAACAGGCCAAGCCCAGACTGCGTAATATGACGAGTCTTTCTTAATTGCCTAATATCGATACTATTCAACATATTATATATCAGTTACACGGCAAAGATATATAAAGTTGAATATATATACAACTATTTTATTCCGTATTTACGAAGAATCTTAAGAATGGGTTTGCGAACAGAATCCGTCCATAGGTAATATCCCCAGCTGCCGGGATGAACTCCATCAACCGTAGTGTCGTGCTGGGCAGAGGTTGCATTGGATGTGGAGATGAAATAGACGTCCTTATATTTCCTGACGGCTTCTTTCATCAGTTTTTTCGCCATCTCGGCCTTTTTTCCTTGAACATCGTCGTACGGCTGGTCAAAATTCCGCCTTTCGCTCCAAATGGTGCTCATAAAAATCATCGGCACTCCGGGCTTGGCCGCTTGGATGGTCTCTATGAAAGCAAACAGGTTCTCCTTTATGGATTCTGCCGTCCCATTTGAGAAGGAATCAAACACAAAGGCATCGACATCGGCATCTTTAAGAGCATTAGCGAACTGTGGCTGCATCCTGCAATCGCCGCTGACCCCAAGACTGCAGAACTGTATTCCAGTGAGTCGGGTAAGATAGCCGGGAACTGTCTGGCCAGCACGGCCGGTAGCCTGCCCGTGCATATAACTAGATCCGTGCAGACATATACGATGGCGGAATGGTATCTCTCCTTTTTCTATCGTGCTGTTTTCATCGACTCCTATTCCCAAAGAGATGAGCTTGCTATATGTAGGGAGATACATTATACACTCCTTGACGCTATCATCCATATGTTCGATGAGAGCCCGGACTTTGCCATTCTCCTTTTCTTTATTAGGGCCATATGCACAAGTACCTGCCCAAAGCCACTCTCCATTCTTCTTTATGTACAAGTCAAATCCCCTGGCAGCGAATCCCGAAGTCTGGGACTGATATATCTCCTTGAATACAGGCTTCACCCAAATACCGGAAGAATTCGTTTTAAAAGAAACGATTATGCCAGAAGGCATCTCCAGCAGATTCTTGTCCTTCTCTGTCCAGCCGCCATACTTGGTAAAGTCCATCCTTTCGTACGGATTTGGCGTGTCGGGGAACACCTTTCCGACAATGGTCAGGTCCGTCGCCTCGGTAAAACGCTGTCCGAAAACGGACAAACATATTACTAAACCAATTATGCTGACGAAGAGTTTGCGCATAGGAGAATCTTATTTGCTGCGAATATAGGTATTATTCCTTAGTTTCCGGTAATTGATGGACCGTCGGCAGCTTGATGCCATGGTCCACGGCGATGCGTGCGGCCTTGACTATGCTCTGGCGGCCGTCCACCAGGCGGTTGGTGTTGTCTTTGAACTTCTTCAACACTCCTTCCAGCGAGGCCTCCAGTTCCGCGTTCTTTTCGCAGAACAGGGCCACACGGTCCACCATATCCTGAGCGGCATCCACTATCACGTTGATATTGTCCAGCTGAGCTTTCTGCACCCAGGCGCTGCGGATCAGGCGGAGGAAAGGAATCAGAGTCTCTTCCGTAGTGATGAGCACGTTCTGCCCGAATGCCTTGGCAAAAATGTCCGGATCCTCCTGCTTTGCGAGCTGATATGCCCCGTAGTTGGGGATGAACATTATCACGTAGTCCAGAGTCTTGCGGCCTACCACGTATTTCTGATATTCCTTGCTGGTGAGTTCCTTGATGTGGTTATGTACCGATTCCAGGTTGCGTCTGGATGCCTCCGCACGAGCCTCGTCGCTCTCGGCGGCGAACCAGTCAGCCAGGGCACTTAGAGAAACCTTAGAGTCTATGAGGATTTCGGTGTCGTCCGGGAAGTGGAGGGCAAAATCCGGGCGCATGCGACGTCCCGTATCTTCGTTGGAGATGATATTGCCCTTGGCATCGCGCAGCCAGAATTCGGAGTCGTAATCGCGGCCTGAGACGAAGCCTTCCTCTTTTAGGATGTTCTCCAGGATGGTCTCTCCGAATATGCCCTGCATCTTGTTCTGCCCCTTCAGGGCGTTGGTGAGATCCTCTGCGCGGGAGCCTATGGATTCGGTCTGCTCCTTCAGGTTCTTTACCGTCTCTTCGAACTTGGTCTTGATGGAGGAACTCTCTTCGGCATGAGTCTTTTTCTGAGCGTCGAAGGCCAGCTTCATCTCCTTTATATCTTTATTGAGATCGCCGGTAATGACCTTGAGCGTTTCGGCAGCTTCCTTTTTCAAGGAATCCTCGCGGGCCTTCAGGGTTTTCTCGTTTTCCAGGGCGAGGGCCTGTTTCGCGGCCTCCAATGCCTGAGCCTGGCTGGTTTTCAGGTCCTCCAGAGCCTTTTCGTGCTGGTTGCGTTCATTCTCCAGCTGCAGGCTCTTGGCCTTGTTGGAAGTGAGTCCCCAGGTGATGGCGATGGCTGCTACTAGCAGCGCGACGATTGCAACGATCAGATAGATGTTCATAAGTCTACGGTTTTGGTTATCACCTATATATACCGGCAGGTTATTCTATTTCTTTCAACAAAGATGCAAAGAAAAAGATGAAATAGCAAATTCTCCTGAAAACTGTTTGTTATATTAAACATTTATGATTACTTTTGCATCCAATAATGCACAATTATGGGGAAGAAGACATTTGGTAAGATGATGCCAAGAGCATTGAACGACAATCTGACAATCATGGGCGAACAGATTATGCTGGCACGCAAGCGCAGGCATCTGTCCATGCAGGATGTCGCAGACAGGGCAACGGTGACGCGCCTGACTGTCTCTAAAGTGGAACATGGTGACCCGACGGTCTCCATGGGCATCTATGCTCGCGTACTCTTTGCGCTGAATTTGGAAAAGGACATCACCCTGCTTGCGGCCGACGACGCTCTTGGCCGGCAACTTCAGGATGCAGAATTACTGAGACGATGAAGAGAATAATAGTTTACGCAGATTTTGACTTCCTCTCTGATCCTCAGGAGATAGGATCATTAGGCTACGAACATGTTCGCGGCAAAGATCATTTTGTGTTTGAGTATTCACGCGAATGGCTGAGGCAGCATGGTGGTATTCTGTTGAGCGGAGACCTGATGAATGTTCCTTCGTTGCAGCATCCTCGTGGTAATGATAATGTGTTCGGCTTCGTCAAGGATTCCTTCCCCGACCGCTGGGGACGTTTGCTGCTTGACCGCAGGGAGCGGTTGACGGCCCAGGCGGAAGGCAGACCGACACGTACACTCACCAACTACGACTACCTCATCGGTATTGAGGATTTCACTCGCATGGGCGGCATACGATACAAGGAGGATGACAGTAAAGACTTCATCAACGCAAGCACACAATACCTTGTTCCACCCATTGAAAGCCTTCGCGCCTTGTGCGATGCATGCCATGAGATTGAGTTGGCAGAAGAACGTAATGAATTGCCGGAACAACGCTGGCTGGACCAGTTGATTGATCCTGGTTCCTCGCTCGGTGGAGCTCGTCCCAAAGCCAATGTTGTCGATGCCGATGGCACACTGTACGTAGCTAAGTTCCCGTCAAAAAAAGACTTGGAGAATACAGAACTCATTGAGCACTTCTCGCATCAACTTGCTGCTAAGGCGGGCATCAATGTGGCAAAAACGCGCACCATCAAGATTTCAAAAGACCGGGACCTTATGCTATCCGAACGTTTCGACAGGACAAAGGATGGGCGTCGCATTCATTTTGCTTCTACTATGTCGTTGCTTGGTCTTGATGATGGCGCAGGCAGTAGCACAGGCAATGGTTATCTCGATATAGTAGACTTCATCCTTCATGCATGTACTGATGTGCGGAAGAATCTCAGGGAACTCTATCGCAGAGTGGCGTTCAACGTCCTATTCGGCAATACCGATGACCACTTTCGCAATCACGGCTTCCTGCTTACCCCAAAAGGTTGGACGCTTTCTCCTGCATACGACATCAACCCGGGAGCAAAAACACACCAGTGCCTGCTAATCGATTCTTATACGGAACTTTCAGACATCAATATCCTGCTTTCCGCATGCGAGAACTATATGCTTGAAATGCAAGAAGCGGCAGAGATTGTAGAGGATGTTCGTGCTGCCATCAAAGATTGGCGCAGGATTGCCACACAACTGCAAATACCCCTCAAATTGCTTGGGGCGTATTCTATGCGTTGGGATGAGCTATAGTTAGGTATTCCAGCATCTTTGCCAGGGCGTTGCCGCGATGGGAGATGGCGTTTTTGGCGGATTCGTCGACTTCGGCCAGGGTGCGGTCGGGGTAGGCGTCGGCGATGAAGACTGGGTCGTAGCCGAAGCCGCCGCAGCCGGCAGGATCGAACGCGATACGGCCTTCGCAGGTGCCCCTAAATGTCTTTATTCCTGCCTCCGGCAGTATTAGAGCCGCGACGCAAACGAAACGGGCGCGGCGATTCTCGACACCTTCCAGATTATGAAGCAATTTGTCGATGTTCGAGGCAAAGTTGTGATCTTCGCCGGAGCCGTCGAGGGAGGCGTAGCGGGCGGAGTAGATGCCGGGGGCGCCGCCGAGGGCGTCCACCACGAGGCCGCTATCATCGGCGAAGCACGGGAGGCCGGTCAGCTGCCAGAGGTTCTGCACCTTGATGATGGCGTTCTCCTCGAATGTCTTGCCCGTCTCTTCCACATCCACTTGCTCCTTGGTCAGGCCAAGATCGAAGGGAGAGACCACCTCGAATCCGTGGGGTTCGAGAATTTCGCGGGCTTCGCGGAGTTTGCCCTTGTTGCCGGTGGCGAAAATCAGTTTCATATCAACGGGCTGGAAAGTGCTTTGCGGAGGGCATCGTCGTAGCGGAGGTCAACCTCCACGCCGCCTTCCTGGAACCAATAACGAATGGCTATCTCCCTTTCGATGAAGGGGATGATCTCATCCTTCTTCAGGCGAAGGAACGATTCCTTATCCATCTCCAGAGCCTTCTCCATAGCATCCAGCTGCTCCTTCACCGTCTCCGCGAGTTCATCCTTCTCCAGCTGCTTCTTCATCTGGTCGAAGTAGGTGCGGGCGGAGGAACGGTAGTCGAACTCCTTGCCCTTGGCGAACTCCACGAAAGAATCGAAGTCGGTGAAGTAGAAGTCCTTGGCGGCCGGGATGCTCTCGTGGGTCTTGACGTACTCCATAGCATACTGCTCCACCACTCCGTTCACCACCAGCGAGTACACCAGGCGGCTGTATTCCTTGCCCTTGATCTCTACATCCGGGGTGATGCCGCCGCCATCGCGGACTATGCGGCCGCGGGCAGTCTTGAACTCGTGCGTCAGGGAATCGGGGATATGCCCCACGCTTCCATCCTCATTGCGATGCGCATAGTCGATCGCCTGCACGCAACGGCCGGAAGGAGTATAGTATTTGGCGGTGGTGACCTTCAGCTGGCCGTTGTAAGGCAGCGGGCGGATGCTCTGCACCAGGCCCTTCCCGAAGGTGCGAGTGCCCATGATGGTAGCGCGGTCGAGGTCCTGCAGAGCGCCGGAGACAATCTCCGAGGCGGATGCGGAGCCGGAATCCACAAGAACCACCAGCGGAAGTGTCAGATCTACCGGATCCTTGGTGGTGCTGAACTTCTGCTCGCCCACCAGGGTGTTCCCCTTCGAACTCACCACCAGCGAGCCCTTGGGCACGAAGGCGGAGACGATATTCACCGCCTCGTTCATCAGGCCGCCGCCGTTGCCGCGAAGGTCTATCACCAACTTATCCATCCCCTGCTTCTTCAACTCCTTCACCTTGGCGCGGAACTCATCTCCCAAACCCTCGGTGAAGCCGCTGATGAGGATGTAGCCGGTCTTGGTGCCGTCAAGCAAATGGGCATAACTTATGTCGGGGATATGGATTTTCTCGCGAGTGATGGTGATGTCCTTGATCTCCCCGGTACGTACTTTACGGACGCCGAACACCACCTGGGTGCCGGGCTTGCCCTTCATCCTCTCGCTGCTCTCGGAAGCGGTCAGACCGATAGTGGTCTTGCCGTCGATGGTGAGTATCTCGTCGCCGCACTGCAGGCCGTTTCTGGCCGCTGGCGAATTGGCATAGGGCTCATTGATGATCACGGGCTTATCCTTCTCGGGCTTGTAGATAATCGCGCCGATGCCACCGTAGGTCTTGCCTATCATCATCTCGAAATTCTCGTTCTCCTCTTCCGGCACGTAGATGGTGTATGGGTCGAGGGTCTCGAGCATGGCGTCGATGCCGGCCTGGGTCATGCGGCCGATGGGCAGGGAATCCACATAACTGCGGTTGAGTTCCTGCAGGATGGCGGTGTGAATCTCTACCGTCTGCCCCAGGCGGAAGAGTTTGGACTGCGCGCCGGCCTGGAATGTCAGCGCCAGCAGGGCAATCAATATGATGGTTAACTTCTTCATAATCGTGCGATTCTACTGCATAATCCGTTCCACTTCCTCCCAGAGATAAACCTTGTCGCCGCGGCGGAGTTTCTCCGGGCACTTGATGGAACAGCGGCAGCCCTTCGGCGCCTCCCGGACGGGTTCGAATTCCACCCGGATATCATCCGCTTTGAACTCTATCACGCCGGTGGTGGTGCCGATAGCCATCAGGTCCGCTCCCGCGGGGATGGGGGCGCTCTCCACGAGCACTTCCGCCACTCCGATGCGGTCGAACCAGTTGGTCACCTTTCCGGCATACACCTTGCGCCGTGTGGCCTGGGAGCCGTAAACGTCGCTCCACTGGCCGAGGCGTGCGCCCTGATAGTACCCGTCCCAGAATCCGCGGTTGAAGACTTCCGCCAGACGCTGTTTCAGCTCTTCGGCCTTTTCGGGGGTATAGGTGCCGTCGCAGACAGCATCCGCAGCCTCGCGGTAGCACTGGGCCGTGCGCTTAACGTATTCGGCGCTGCGGGCGCGGCCTTCTATCTTGAAGACCTTCACCCCGGATTCTATGATGCGGCCCATGAACTCAATCGTGCAGAGGTCCATGGGCGACATTATATACTTATTATCGATATTGAGTTCATTGCCGGTCTCGAGGTCGGTGACGCCATAGCCGCGGCGGCATATCTGGATGCACTCCCCGCGGTTGGCGGACTGCCCGGCAGTGTGCAGACTCAGGTAGCATTTGCCGGAAACTGCCATGCAGAGAGCTCCGTGCGCAAACATTTCTATACGCACAAGTTCCCCGGAGGGGCCTTTGATTTGCTCCCGGACAATGCCGTCGTGGATGTCGCGTACCTGATCGAGGTTGAGTTCGCGGGCCAGGACCACCACATCGGCGAACTGAGCGTAGAACTTGAGGGCTTCGAGATTGGATACGTTGAGCTGGGTGGAGATGTGCACCTCCAGGCCTATCTGGCGGCAGTAGTTGATGGCCGCCATGTCCGCTGCGATGATGGCGCTGACTCCGGCCTCCTTGGCCCGATCGAGGGCTTCGCGCATTGCGGGAAGATCTTCCGGATAGAGGCAGATATTGAGGGTAAGATAGCTTTTCACTCCGACCTCGCGGCAGATTTTCACGACCTCCTTCAGGTCCGCAGGGTCGAAGTTGTTCGCGGAATGGGAACGCATGTTCAGCCTGCCGACCCCGAAATAAACGGAGTCTGCTCCTCCTTCAATCGCCGCTCTCAGGCATTCGAAATTGCCTGCCGGGGCCATTATTTCCAGTTCTTTCCTGTTCATATCAGTTTGTATCCCCTCAGTTTGGTGCGCAGTGCTTTGTGGTTCGGGCAGACGCTTTCCAGCAGGGCGTGGAACTCTTTGCCGTGGTTCATATACTTCAGGTGGCAGAGTTCGTGAAGCATCACGTAGTCCTGCAGTTCGGCTGGCAGCCGCATCAGGTTCAGATTCAGGTTGATGTTCTTCTTCACCGAGCAGCTGCCCCAATTGCTCACATTGTGTTTGATGCGCACCTTATTGTAGCAGAAACCATGCTGCGCAGCCAGTTCTGCAAGCCGTCCGGGCAGATAGGCCTTGGCCTGCCGCCGCAACTCAGCCACTTCAGGCGTCTCCGCCAGTTGGCGCCTTGCCCTGCGCCTGCGGACCACGATCCGCACCCTTCCGGACAATATGTCAGCCAATGTTATTCGCACTATGCAAAGATAGCACAAATCATCGAACTGGAACGCGAACGGAAAAACTCATCGAAGAATCAGTGTAGCGGAGACGGATGGGACGGCCCGATTGGAGGGCGGAGAGGGCGGAGGGATCGTCGGCGAAGTCCACAGACCAGATGTGGGGAGATTTTTGCCGCAGCATAGGGATGAACAGAGGATTGCGGCTGCGCTTCTCCAGGGTTTTGTTGAAGTTGTAGGTCTCCAGCACTTCGGGGGCGACTTCCTTGTGACGGGGGATGGATATCCAGCCACGCCGGCCGGGCAGTTTCACCTGCACCTCGCCGAAGGTGGCGCCGCCATATACATTAAGCACCAGGCGGGTGGAATCCATCAGGGTGGCCGATGCCTTTACCGAGGCGGGCTCCCCTATCACC
>JAGCUK010000012.1 GCA_017962925.1 Bacteroidales bacterium | reverse complement strand
TCTACTATGACTACAAGCAGCTCAAGGATGGCAAGAAGAAGGATCCTAAGGGCAAGAAGCTCAGCAGAGAGCAGCAGATCAAGTACTTGGAGAAGCTCATCACCAAATATCCTATCGACAGCATCGAGGATGGTCTTTCCGAGGAAGACTGGGAAGGCTGGGTCAAGCTCACCAAGGCTATCGGCGACCGCTGCCAGCTTGTGGGTGACGACCTCTTCGTGACCAATGTGAAGTACCTCGAAAAGGGTATCAAGATGGGTGCAGGCAACTCGATTCTGATCAAGGTGAACCAGATCGGTTCCCTGACCGAGACTCTCGACGCTATCGAAATGGCACACCGCAACGGCTACACCACTGTCACCTCTCACCGTTCCGGCGAGACCGAGGACACCACCATCGCCGACATCGCAGTTGCTACCAACAGCGGTCAGATCAAGACCGGCTCTCTCAGCCGCACCGACCGCATCTGCAAGTACAACCGCCTCATGAAGATCGAGATGGAGCTTGGAGATACCGCTGCCTACGGTTACAAGAAACTGAAATAGTTTTTTGCCCCCTAATTGAAGAATCCTCACCTTAACGGTGGGGATTTTTTCTTATATTTACGATTGCAAATTAATGACACTATGACCTTCACAATGATTATTGAGCTTCTGATCGTGCTGGCAGCCCTCTATGTGGGCTCACGTTACGGAAGCCTCGCGCTCGGAGCGATTTCGGGCATCGGACTGGCAATTCTGGTATTCGGATTCGGCTTGAAACCCGGCACTCCTCCCACGGATGTCATCTATATTATCATCGCCGCAGTCACCTGCGCGGGCACATTGCAGGCCTCGGGAGGCATGGACTGGATGATCCAGGTGGCAGAACGCATGCTCCGGAAGCACCCCGATCATATCACCTTCCTCGCACCTCTGACCACCTTCTTCCTAACCGTCCTCGTGGGCACCGGACACGTGGTCTACACAATCATGCCCATCATCTGCGACATCGCCCTCAAACAGGGAATACGTCCCGAGCGGCCCTGCGGTGTTGCCTCTGTGGCATCCCAGGTGGGCATCACCTGCTCTCCTATCGCTGCGGCCGTGGTGGCATTTGTTACAATTTCGAATGCCAACGGGTATATGGTTTCGATTCCGCAGGTGCTGATGGTCACCATCCCCGCCTGCCTCATCGGGCTGATGTGCGCGGCTGCCGCCTCCTACAAGCGCGGCAATGATCTGGACAAGGATCCCGAGTTCCAGGCCAGGGTCGCAGATCCCAAGATAAATAAATATATGTACGGCAACACCGCGACCACCCTCGACAAAACCATCACCCGCGAGGCGAAACTCTCCGTTTTCATCTTCCTCGGGGCTCTGCTGGTGATAGTGGCGTTCGCATTCTGCCAGATGATCAAGGTTGACGGCGAGTCGCTTGCAACGCGGATCAATCTACCAAAGATGAACCTCTGCATCCAGATTATCATGCTGTGCGCGGCAGCGCTGAATATCATCCTCTGCAAGGTGAACCTGCCCAATACGGTGTCCGGCTCGGTCTGGAAATCGGGCATGGTGGCTGTGATAGCAATCTACGGAATTGCCTGGATGGCAGACACTTACTTCTCCAACTACATGGAAGAGATGAAGGCCATGCTGGGAAGTCTGGTGGAGGCCGCCCCCTGGGCCATCGCAGTGGTTTTCTTCCTGGTTTCGGTGCTCATCAACTCCCAGGGAGCCGTGGTGGTGGCCATGCTGCCGCTGGCATATTCCCTTGGAATCGCCGGCCCGGTGCTGCTTGGAGTGATGCCCAGCGTGTACGGATATTTCTTCATCCCGAATTATCCTTCCGATATTGCAACCGTGAACTTCGACCGTTCCGGAACCACCAAGATAGGCAAGTACCTGCTGAACCATTCGTTCATGATGCCGGGGCTGATCAGCACGATTGTGGCGACGGTCGTGGGCTATCTCATCTGCAACGTGCTCTTTGCCAGTTACTTTGCGGGATTCTCAGCGTGAACCTGATATTCGACTTCGGCGGAGTCCTGATCGACTGGGATCCGCACCATCTCTACGACCCGTACTTCGGGGACAGGGCCAAGACAGACTGGTTCCTCCAGAATATCTGCACCATGGATTGGAATCTGCAGATGGATGGAGGGAAGCCTTTTGCGGTCGGTGTGGCCGAGCTTTCTGCGCGCTTTCCGGAGTGGGAGCACGAGATCGGGATGTTCTATTATGAGTGGATAAAGATGATCGGCGGGCCTATTCCGGGGATGCTGGACTTCGTGAAGGAGATGAAGGCCGCCGGTCATGGGATTTATGGCCTGAGCAACTGGTCTACAGAGACTTTCCCTTTGATTAAAGATGATTATCCGGTGTTGGGTTTGTTGGACGGGATGGTGGTTTCCGGCTATGAAGGTGTAACCAAGCCCCAGCCGGAGATTTACCAGTTGCTTTTGGACCGCTATTCCCTCCGTGCCTCCGATTGCGTATTCATCGACGACAACCCCGCCAACGCCGCCGGCGCCGAAGCCGTCGGCATCCGCGGCATCCGCTTCACCTCCCTCTCCGACCTGCGCGCCGCCCTATAACAGCATCACCCATAGATGCCCGGATATAATGTTTGGGGGTGACCGGCAAGTGAAGCCGGTAGGCTGCCGTTCCAAGTAATTAACTGTGGCTCAGGCAATTGAGCAAAATGGGTTGCGTGTTTTCAAGCATCCCATTTCAAGTAAATCATTAACAATCAACCACTTACAAGGAACGCCCAACAAACGCCGCCCCCCTCGGAGCGAAGCGACGCAGGGAGTCTGAGGGGAACGCCCCACAGTAAACAAGGTAGCCGCCGTTCTTGGATAAAAAAAG
>JAGCUK010000011.1 GCA_017962925.1 Bacteroidales bacterium | reverse complement strand
CCGGCAAGCGCCCCAACCCCCTCATCTACGAATGCCACATAGGCATGAGTTCGGAAGAGGAAAAGGTCGCATCCTTCGACGATTTCCGCACCAAGGTGCTGCCTCGAGTACATAAACTCGGCTACGATGTCCTCCAGATAATGGCCCTTCAGGAGCACCCCTACTACGGCTCCTTCGGCTATCAGGTTAGCAATTTCTTCGCTCTGAGTTCCCGCTTTGGCACCCCCGAGGAGTTCAAGAAACTGGTGGACGAAGCCCACTCCAAGGGCATCGCAGTCATAATGGACATAGTTCATTCCCATGCCGTATCCAATGAAATCGAAGGCCTCGGCCGCTTCGACGGCAAGGAAGACCTCTACTTCTATCCCGGAGATGCCGGGCATCACCCCGCCTGGGGATCCCGCTGCTTCGATTATGGCAAGGATGCGGTCAAATACTTCCTCCTCTCCAACTGCAAATACTGGATGGAGGAGTACCATCTGGACGGTTTCCGCTTCGACGGGGTCACCTCGATGCTCTACTGGGACCACGGCCTCGGTACCGACTTCGGCAATTATGAAATCTACTTCGGTCAGGGGGTGGATGAGAACGCCGTGGCCTACCTCGGCCTCGCCAACAAACTTATTCACGAACTCAACCCCGACGCCATCACCATTGCAGAAGATGTGAGCGGCATGCCGGGTCTGGCGGCCCCTCAGGCAGCCGGGGGAGTCGGATTCGATTTCCGCATGGCTATGGGCATAGCGGATCACTGGATCAAGTGGATCAAAGAAAAGAGTGATGAGCAATGGAGTCCCGGGGAGATCTGGTACGAACTTACTAACAAGCGTGCAGACGAAAAGACAGTCAGCTACGCCGAATGCCACGACCAGGCGCTGGTGGGGGACAAGACCATCATCTTCCGCCTGATCGACAAGGAGATGTACTTCTCGATGGACAAGGGCAAGCAGAATCTTACCGTCGAGCGTGGGGTGGCTTTGCACAAGATGATTCGCCTGGTAACGGCTGCTACCGCCGGAAATGGATATCTTACCTTCATGGGCAATGAATTCGGGCATCCCGAATGGATAGACTTCCCCCGCGAAGGGAACGAGTGGAGTTATGCTCACGCCCGCCGCCTCTGGTCCATAGCCGACAATCCTGATCTTCTGTACGGCGGCCTCGAGGCATTCGACCGGGAAATGGTGCAGTTCATCCATGAAAACCGACTGCTCAGCGAGCCCCCGGTGCTGTTGACCGCAGACGAAGAGAAACAGATACTCGTTTTCCTACGGAAAAATTGTATCTTTGCACTGAATTTCAACCCGACAGGCTCCTTCGGAGATTATGGTTTCTCGGCACCCGCGGGTGACTGGACCCTGGAGTTCAGTTCCGACGATGCCGTGTTCAACGGGCAAGGCAGGCTCCAAACCGGAGAGAAGCACCTCAGCATAGCGCAGAGGTGCCCCAACGGTAATCAGGAGTTTGACCATACTTTGTATCTGTACCTCCCCAGCAGGTGCGCTGTCGTACTGAAAAAAACAAAATAGCCTATGGCATTCTTAAGATTCAATAAAGCGGAACTCGTGAATCTCTCGTATTCTTTGAAGCGGGAGATTATCTGCGTAAACAAGACGGGTGCCTATTGCAATACCAGCATAGTCACTTGCAACACCCGCCGCTATCACGGGCTGCTTTCCGTCACCCTGGACCGTTTCGGCGGAGACAAGTATCTGCTGCTCTCCGCAATCGACGAGTCGTTCATAGTGAACGGCAAGCAGTTCAACCTGGGCATCCATTGCTACGGCGACATCTACGAGCCTCGCGGCCACAAGTACGTGGTGGACTTCGACGCGGACCCCATCCCCAGCATTACCTACAAGGTCGGGGACATTGTGTTCCGCAAGTCGCTCATGCTCATGCCGGACAAAGACCAGATTCTCATCAAATATGAGTTGCTGGAGTGCCCGGCAAAGGCTACGGTGCGCTTGAAGCCGTTCCTGGCATTCCGCAATATCCACGCCCTCACCCATCGCAACGACGAGGCCGACGAGTCCTACGCCGCCGTGCAGAACGGTGCGAAGTTCCGCCTGTATGCCAACTTCCCGGATCTGGTGCTGCAGACTTCCGATTCGGCTATGACCTACAAGCATGACCCCGAGTGGTACTACGGCATCACCTATTCCGACGAGTATCGCCGCGGTTTCGATTGCAAGGAGGATCTCCTCGTGCCCGGCTGCTTCGAGGGCAGCATGAAGGCAGGGGATTCGCTGGTGGTATCCGCTTCGCTTAAGGAAGAGAACCCCGCATCGTTCAAGCGGACCTTCTCCGGCAATCTCGCCAAGCTGCCCACCGTCACCAACTACAGGGACCTGCTGGCCCGCTGGGCGAATCTTTTCATCTGCGCCCACAACGGCCGTAAGCGCATCACCGCAGGCTTTTCATGGATGTACACGGGCCTGCTGCGCGAGACACTCATATCCCTCCCCGGCCTGACACTTTATGCCAACGGGGATACCAAGACCTTCGAGGAGGTGCTGGATAATCTGATTGCGGATGAGCAGGAGCGCCTGTTCCGCCGCACCACTCAGGTCGAGGCCCCTCTGCTGCTGGCATCCGTGCTGCAGCAATACATCAAGTTCGGGGCATCCCCTTCCAAGGTATGGAAGAAGTACGGCGCCACCGTCCGCGGCGTTCTGGAGAGCTATCTCCCCGGCTGCAGGCGCGAGGTCGCGATGCATCCCAACGGCTTGCTTTGGGCCCAGATGGAGCATGTCGCACTGAGCTGGATGAATGCCTATGTGAACGGCGAACCAGTCACCGAGCGTGCCGGTTATCAGGTGGAAACCAACGCCCTCTGGTACAACAGCATCTGCTTCGCGGTGGATATGGAAAGCAAGTACGGCTCTTCCGCAAACTTCGTGAAGGAGTGGAGGGCGATCAGGGACCTTGTGAAGAGCAACTACCAGAAGACCTTCTGGAACGAGGGACGCGGCTGCCTGGCGGATTATGTGGACAATGCCGGGCAGAATACCGACGTGCGCCCGAATCAGCTGATTGCCATATGGGTGGATAATTCCCCGGTGGATGATGAACTCCATCCTTCCATCTTCAAGGTGGTATCCGCCGAGCTTGAAACCTCCCGTGGCATACGCACCTTGTCCCCGCGCAACCCAAACTACAAGAACGTTTACGAAGGATCCCAGGTAGACCGCGACCTTGCCTATCATCAGGGGAGCACCCGTACCTTCCTTCTCGAATACTACGTTGCCGCAGGCTACCGCATCATCGGCCCCGGCTTCCGCAAGAAAGCGGAATGGCTCTGCGAAGGGTTCTACGAAGACCTCAGCAAGCACGGCGTGGTTGCATTCAGCGAACTCTACGACGGCGACCCGCCTCAGGAACCCCATGGAGCCATCGCATCCGCACTCAGCACCGCAGCTCTTCTTGCAGTCAACTACATTACGGATCTTAATTCGAAGGAGGGCGGCAAATGAGAGTACTGATGTTCGGATGGGAGTTTCCCCCGCACATTGCGGGAGGGCTCGGAACGGCCTGCGAGGGAATAGTCAAGGGCCTTGCTTACAACGGAGTGGAGAGTATCTTCGTGATGCCTTCCGCCAGCGGCGATGAAGATGAAAGTGCCACCCGCATCATCAATGCGAGCGACGTGGCGGTGGATTATGTCACCGAGAGCGTGGATGAGTTCCTGGACAAGGTGAAATTCATCCACATCGACTCCAACCTCATACCTTACGCCGATCCTGAAGAGTTCTCGAAGATAGTTGAGGACGAACGCAAACGCCAGGTGAAGGACTTCCGCATCAGTTTCGGGCAGAAGTTCAAGTTCTCCGGCAAATACGGAGCAAACCTGCTGGAAGAGGTAGCCCGCTACGCAATGGTGGGCGGCACTATCGCCATGCAGCATAAGGATGAATTCGACATCATCCACGCTCACGACTGGCTCACCTACCTCGCCGGCATCGCCGCCAAGGAGCTCACCGGCAAGCCGCTGGTGGTTCATGTGCACGCCACATCCTTCGACCGCGGCACCGACGATATGGTGGATTCCCGCGTTTATGCCATCGAGCGCAGAGGAATGGAAGCAGCCGACCGTGTGGTCACAGTCAGTGACCTTACCCGCAACATAGTGATCAACAAATACGGCATCAACCCCGACAAGATAGTCACCTGCCATAACGCGGTGGACTTCAGCGGCCGCGAGAACATCGAGGTCGAGAGGGGAGTGAGAGACAAGGTGGTCACCTTCCTCGGCCGTATCACCTTCCAGAAGGGGCCCGAGTACTTCATCGAAGCCGCCGCCAAGGTGCTGAAGCGCACCAAGGGAGTGCGTTTCGTGATGGCCGGAAGCGGAGATATGATGAACCGTTCCATCCGCATGGTGGCGCGGCTCGGAATCTCCGACCGTTTCCACTTCACCGGTTTCCTTCGCGGAGCGGACGTGCAGAAGATGTTCGCCCTGTCGGATGTCTATATCATGCCTTCGGTGTCCGAGCCCTTCGGGATTTCCCCGCTGGAAGCCATGCGCACCGGAGTTCCCTCCATCATATCCCACCAGAGCGGTGCGGCCGAAGTGCTGAAGTATGCGCTCAAGGTGGACTTCTGGGATGTGGATGCCATGGCAGACGACATCTACGCCCTTCTCACTTACCCTGCCTTGGCGCATTTCGCGACCGTGCAGGGATACGACGAGGTGAACGAGCTCAAGTGGAACAACGCCACCGCCAAGCTCAAGAAAGTTTATGAATCAGTTTTAAATCAGTAGCTTATGAAAAAGCTTTGTTTCTATTTCCAGATACATCAGCCCGACCGTCTCCGCGTATTCCGTTTCTTCGACATCGGAAAGGATTCGCACTACTACGACGATTTCGTGAACCGCACCATCCTGCGGCGCATTGCCCAGAAGTGCTACCTGCCAATGAATAAGCTGCTGCTCGATGCCATCAAGGAGACCGACGGCAAGTTCAAAGTGGCGTTTTCCATCACGGGAAGCGCGCTTGAGCAGTTCGAGCGCTACGCTCCCGAGGTCGTGGATAGCTTCCGCGAGCTCGCTGCCACCGGCGCCGTGGAATTCCTTTGCGAGACCTGCAACCATTCGTTATCTTCGCTCAAGAGCGAGAACGAGTTCAAGCATCAGGTGCTCAAGCACAAGGCCACCATCGAGAAATATTTCGGAGTGACCCCCGTCACCTTCCGCAATACCGAGCTCATTTATTCCGACGCTATCGGAAAGACCGTATACGACCTTGGATTCAAGACCGTACTGACTGAGGGCGCAAAGCATATCCTGGGATGGAAGAGCCCCAATTACCTCTACACCAACGAGTCCAAGTCCGCACAGAAACTGTTGCTTCGCAACTATGTGCTGAGCGATGACATCGCATTCCGTTTCGCCGGCTCCGGCCTCACCGCCGAGAAGTTCGTCGCGAAGGTGAATGCCGAGGAAGGCGACATCGTGAACCTCTTCATGGACTATGAGACCTTCGGAGAGCACCAGAGTGCCGAGAGCGGCATCTTCGAGTTCATGAAAGCTCTCCCGAAAGTCGCCCTGGCGGCAGGCATCAAGTTCGTGACCCCGGCCGAGGCCTCCAAGCTCAAGCCCATCGCACCCCTCAGCGTTCCTCAGCCTATTTCCTGGGCGGATGAAGAGCGCGATGTGACCGCATGGCTCGGAAACGAACTCCAGCAGGATGCTTTCAATAAGCTCTACTCGCTGGTAGAGAAACTTTCGATTATTGATAGAGCCGACCTGTGGGCAGATTTCGGACGCCTTCAGGAAAGCGACCATTTCTATTATATGTGCACCAAGTTCTTCTCGGACGGCGATGTGCACAAGTATTTTAACCCTTACGACACTCCGTACGAGGCATTTATCAACTACATGAACGTGCTGAGTGACTTTATTATCAGAGTAAACGACGAATATGCAACCAAGAATTGAGATCAGCAACCCCAGCTGGTCCAGTGTGCGCGTGACGCGCCACTTGCCCGGCGAACTGGAGGGGATGGAGAAATTGTGCAAGAACCTTTGGTGGTGCTGGAACGACAACGCAAAAGCGCTTTTCAGATACGTGGATCCGGACATATGGCACCGGTCCCGGCATAACCCGATGGTGATACTGGACACGGTATCCCTCAAAAGATACAAACAACTCTCGAAGGACGGAGAATTCCTCGGCAGGCTTCATGCCGTGATGGATGAATTCAACGCCTACATGGCAGAGAAAGAGCGCCGCGGCAATCCTTCCATCGCATACTTCTGCATGGAATACGGCCTGGATACATCCCTCCAGATCTACTCCGGAGGCCTTGGCATCCTCGCAGGCGACTACCTGAAGGAGAGCAGCGACATGAACGTGAACATGGTGGCAGTGGGTCTCCTCTACCGCTATGGCTACTTCACCCAGAAAATCACGCCTCAGGGCAACCAGGTGGCAGAATATAACGCTCAGGACTTCCTGAAGATCCCCGCGGAGCCTGTTACGGACGCCGAAGGTAAGTGGGTCACCGTGAGTTGCCAACTCCCCGGACGCGAACTTCATGCCCGCATCTGGAAGGTGGCTGTCGGCCGCACCGACCTCTATCTCCTGGACACCGACTTCGAGGATAACCTCGCCGAGGACAGGCAGATCACCTATCAACTCTACGGGGGAGACTGGGAGAACCGTCTGAAGCAGGAGATCCTCCTGGGCATCGGCGGCATCCGCGCACTCCGCGCCATCGGCCTTCACCCCACCATCTACCACTCCAACGAAGGCCACGCCGCATTCATAGGGCTGGAGCGCCTCCGCGAGTATATGTACGAGCAGAAGATGGATTACAGCGAGGCGATGGAGCTTGTCCGCGCCAGCGGCCTCTTCACCACCCACACTCCCGTTCCCGCCGGGCACGATGCTTTCGAAGAAGGGATGCTGTACCGTTACTTCGGGCACTATCCTTCCCGCTTCGGCATCAGTTGGGAGACTCTTCTCAGCCTGGGCAAGGTGAACGTGGACGACCACAACGAGCGTTTCAGCATGAGTGTTCTGGCAGCCAATTGCTCGCAGAACGTGAACGGCGTTTCCATGCTGCACGGCAAGGTGAGTCAGGGCATTTTCGCGAATATGTACAAGGGGTATCTCCCCGAGGAACTGCATATCAGCTACGTAACCAACGGTGTGCACTATCCCACTTGGGCATCCAAGGAATGGAAGGCTGTCCACGCCAAGGTGTTCGGGCCTGAATTCCAGACCCACCACTATGACAAGCGCTGTTTCGAGGGCATCTACAATGTGTCCGACGAGGAAATCTGGAACACCCGCAAGGTGCTCAAGAAGGAGCTTATCCGCATCATCAACGATAGGCTCGCCAATCCCGAGATAAGCAGTCACTATTCTCCCAGTGAGGTCGTGGCCATCAAGGAGAACCTCCGCGAGGATGTGCTCACCATAGGATTCGCACGCCGTTTCGCAACTTACAAGCGTGCGACGCTGCTCTTCTCCGATCTCGACAGGCTGGATGCCATAGTGAACGACCCGGTGCATCCCGTGCAGTTCATTTTCGCCGGCAAGGCTCACCCCGCCGACGGCGCCGGGCAGGACCTCATCAAGCAGATAATAGAGATCTCCAAGCAGGATCGCTTCCTCGGCAAGATAGTCTTCGTTCCCGGATATGACATCTCCCTCGCGAAGAGGCTGGTGCAGGGCGTGGACGTCTGGCTTAACAACCCTACCCGTCCCCTCGAGGCCTCCGGTACTTCCGGCGAAAAGGCTGTGATGAACGGCGTAATGCACTTCTCCGTGCTTGATGGATGGTGGGTGGAAGGCTACAAGGAAGGCTGCGGCTGGGCTCTGCCTCTCGAAAAGACATACGAGGACCAGAACTATCAGAATGAGCTGGATGCCGCCAAGATCTACGCCATCATCGAGAACGAGATCGCTCCGGCATACTATAGCAAGGATCCCCGCACCGGCATATCCACCGAGTGGCTGGGATTCATCCGCAATACCATCGCACACGTGGCATGCAACTTCACCACCAACAGGATGATGGAGGATTACTGCATCCAGTATTATCAGCCGCAGTACGACCGCTTCAACTTCCTGCTCGCGGACAATTGCGCCAAGGCGCGCGAGATTGCCGCATGGAAGAAGAAGGTGGAAGAGGCCTGGCCGAATATTGCCATCAAGAGCTATTCAGCCCCCAACGCCTCCTATGTGCTGTCGCAGGATAATCCCCTCGCCAGCGAAGTGGTTGCCGATCTTGCCGGCCTGTCGCCGGAGGATATCGGCGTGGAGATGATCTTCGCCGTGGCAGACAAGAAGAACGTACTGCATATTCAGGAGACCGTGCAATATGATGTGGTTTCCTTCGAGAATGGAGTGGCTACCTATCGCACTTCCGTTATTCCCGAGCGCACCGGTATGTACCAGATCGGCGTGCGGCTCTATGCCAAGAACGGACTCCTGCCTCATAGAATGGACTTCCCTCTGGTGAAATGGCTATAATCGCGACAGGTTTCTTCGACGGCGTGCACATTGGCCACCGCCTGGTGATTGAGACTCTCGTTTCTGAAGCGCGCAAGCGCGGGGAAGAGAGTCTCGCACTCACTTTTTGGCCGCATCCGCGTATCGTCCTGCAGGATGATGCGATGGAGCTCCGTCTGCTTAATACGGCGGAGGAAAAGATGCGCTTGCTGAAGGGTCTGGGAGTGGACAGGGTGGAGCAGTTGGAGTTTACCAAGGAGTTCAGTATGATGAACACCGAGCAGTATCTGCGGGAGATAGTGAAGGAGAAGTACGGCGGCACAGCCATCCTGCTGGGCTACGATAACCGCATAGGGCACGATTCCCTGAATCCGGTTCAGACTGCGGATATCGCGGTGAGCCTGGGGTTGGAGGTAATCCGCGCAGAGAAGGTGTCGGCGGTCGGTATCGCGGTGAGTTCCACCAAGATACGCAACGCTCTCAAGAACGGTGACGTGGAAACTGCATCCGCCTATCTCTGCTACGACTACAGCCTTTCCGGCACTGTCGTGCATGGCAAGAAACTGGGCCGCACCATTGGATTCCCTACTGCGAATCTGGAACTGGATGAGCCGCTGAAACTGATTCCCGCCACTGGAGTATATCTCTCCAGGGTTTCCGTTGGCGGCCGCATCTTCCATGGCATGACCAATATCGGCCCCACCATAGAAACCCATATTTTCGACTTCGACGAGGAGATTTACGGGCATACCTTGGAGGTGAGTTTCATCAGCCGCGTGAGGGACGAAATGGGCTTTGCATCACTGGATGAATTGAAGGCTCAGTTGCACAAGGACGAGGATTATTGTAAAAAATTACTATCTTTGCATAAATAACCAACCGAGGGTTCTGCTATTTCAGCAGGACTCCTTTTTGATTGAATATGGCAGCAATACATTATATGAGCCAGGAAGGGCTCGACAAACTTAAAAAGGAACTGGCCGAGGCATTGGCACAGCGTCCCGTCATCTCCGCGGCTATTGCGGAGGCCCGCGAGAAGGGTGATCTCTCGGAGAATGCAGAATATGAATCCGCCCGCGAAGCGCAGGGGCTCCTGGAGATGAAGATCGCGAATCTTCAGAATCAGGTGGCAAACGCCAAGGTGGTGGATTCTTCGCAACTCGGCACCGATAAAGTGCAGATGCTCAACAAAGTGAAGGTTCAGAATCTCTCCGCCGGAATGACCATGGAATTCACCATTGTCGGCGAGACCGAGGCAGATTTCTCCAAGGGCCGTCTCGCAGCCACCACGCCTATCGCCAAGGCTCTCTTGGGCCACGGAAAGGGCGAAGTGGTTGAGGCGCAGGTGCCTTCTGGGACCATCAAGTTCAAGATTTTGGATATTTCCCTTTAATATGGCAACCATTTTTACCCGCATCGCGAATGGGGAGATCCCTTCCTACAAGGTGGCAGAGAGCGAAGACTACTATGCCTTCCTCGATATCAGTCCCCTTGCTGAGGGCCATACTCTGGTAATCCCCAAGAAGGTTGAGGACGATTATATTTTCAATCTCGAGCCCGCAGTGTACGAAGGCCTCTGGGCATTTGCCCGCAAGGTCGCCGTGGCGCTCAAGGCGGCCGTTCCCTGCAAGAGGGTCGGCGTCGCCGTGCTCGGGATGGAAGTTCCTCACACCCATATCCATCTGGTTCCCCTCCAGACCGAGGGAGACCTTGATTTCCGCAAGAAGCGTCCCGAGGTGAGCCCGGAGCGTATGGCGGAGATCGCAAAAGCCGTTTTTGCCGAATATGAAAAGTTATAGGATACTTGTTGCTGCCGCTCTTGTTTTGATGCTTTCCGCGTGCGAGGGTGGCAAGGCCAAAGTGGATTGCACCGTGAAGGATGCTCCCTCCGAGAAGTTGGTTATCAGCCAGCTCAATGGCATTGTCCCCGAGACCCTGGACACCGTGAAAACCGATGCCACCGGGCGCTTTACCTACAAGGTCAAGGTGAAGGAGGGGAATCCCGAGTTTATCTATGTTTACAGGAAGGGCACCCGTCTTGCTTCCTTGCTCCTCGAGAGCGGGGAAAAGGCTGTGGTCGAGGCAGATACGCTTGGCAATTACGAGGTCAGCGGTTCCGAAGGGTCCATCCTTCTAAAGGAAGGGGATGATAATTTCCGCGCCTTCGCCAATAAACTTTATGCTCTTTCCGCTGCCGGTGCGGAGCCGGGGGAGAGTGCGAAGGAGTATATCCGTCACTACCGCGAGGCTGTCAAATTCGTGTTGGTGAATAACAAGTCTCTGGCCGTTATTCCTGTGCTCTACGAAAGTATCGAGGGCACTGTGCCCACCTTCGGCAGGGTCAGCGATGCTCTTATCTTCCGCGGCGCCTGCGATTCTCTCAAGACGGTTTATCCTGACTCCAAGTATGTCAAGGCGCTCGACAAGGAGGCTCAACGCAGAATCAATCTGTTCGAGATGGCCAATCGCCTGGACAATGCCGAAGAGCGCGCATATCCTATGCTCCGTATGCCTTCGGTAGATGGAAAGATGGCGGATATCGACAGTCTTGGTGCCAAGGTGACCCTGGTTTATTTCTGGGATGACCGCGAAGCTACCCACAAGATGTTCAATCTGGATGTGCTGAAGCCCGTTTACGAGAAGTACAAGGCACGCGGCCTGGAGATCTATGCCGTCGGTGTGAACTCCGACAAGGTTTCATGGGCACAGACAGTCAAGTCTCAGGATCTCCCTTGGGTGAACGTGAACGATGGCCTTGGCACTGCCTCCGGCTCCCTGTACGTCTATAACGTCCAGACCGTCCCTGCCATAGTGCTCGTCTCCGGCAACGGCACCACTGCCGTTCCCGTCAGCGAACGGCCTCTCCGCACCGCTTTGGAGAAAGCGCTAAAATAGTTTTTTAGGAGTAGTTGCGATAAACTGCTTCAGATAGAAGGGTTCGAAGTACGCAACGTCTTCGAACTCTTTTTTACTCTTGCTGCAGGACACTTGGAGTGTTTATTCGCAGCAAGCCGGGTGTTGGCAAATGGCAAAGTGATACTTTTATTTGTAAGTACTTGATAATCAATAGACATTTTTGGCAAAATGTGACTATTCTTATTTGGTGTAGAGCGCGCTATTATGTAACTTTGAGAGCGTGAAGCCAAATATAACCATAGTTGCAGCGTTAGTGCTGCTTGTTGCGGCGTCTTGCGTATCGTCGCACGATACCCGTCAAGACCGGACAATACGTACTCAGTTCCGCACCATCCAGCCGCTGTTGCTCAAATCGGAAAAAGTCGACAGTTGCCTTTCGGTGCTGCAATCCATGGATTCAGTTGCCCTAAAGCGCCCTTCGGAAAAGGCCCGCTGGTCGTTGCTATACGCGATGGCCCTGGACAAAAACTACACTGATACGACCGATTTATCCGTCATCGCCCCTGCCGTGGAGCGCTACACTCCTTGGCATCATCTGAGCCGCAAGGATAAGTTTTACGCTTGGTACTACAAAGCCCGTATCGAGGAGAATGCCCGGCGCTTTGATGCCTCACTGGACTCATACCTTCATGCAGAACGCTATATTGGAGCGACGAATGATGTTTACAGGACGAGGTTGTATTTCGGAATGGAGAGGGTGTATGGAAAAACTATGTCCCGCAACCTGGCATACGATGCAGGTGTTAAAGCATTAACATATGCAAGAAAGTCCCAAAATTACTTCAATTATGGAGTGGCGTTGACAGACTGTATCAGTAATGCGGCTATTACTTCTAAACATGGTCAGGCGTTGATTTTTAAGAACGAATACGATTCTAATAAGTCATTGTTTCCAAGCAGATGCGGTTCTCTTTATAATAAAAGCATGGTTATATACTTCGCGGCGACAGGTAATGTGGATAGTTTAAAATACTATCTTGACGCATACCCCGGCTTTAATGACGATCGGGAATTGTTGGTCCGTGCAGTTGCTTTTATAAAGTTGAAAGAGTATGATCAAGCCCATAAGTGTTTGGAGGAATATGCTATGATTGTTCCGGAAGCAGAACAGGCATATTCTTTCTATGGCTGCCGCGCAGATGTCAGAAAGAATCAAGGAGATTTGTCGGGGGCTTTGGAAGATCTTGAAATAAGAAGCAGATTATTAAGCGAAACATATATATATAATTTGGATCGGGAACTGTCGGGATATGAGAGTCAATATCATGCCAAGTTAAAACAGGCAAAACTATTATTTGGTTTAGGCTCTTTAATAATTGTATTAATGATTGCGATCTTCCTTTATATGCGATTCAACAGGCAGCGGTCAGATTTATTATTGGCACAGACAGAAGACTATCGCCTCATTTATAACAGAGTATTGGGGCTTGCATCTGCTGAAGGGAAAAAGGGGATTGGAAAGAAGGATAGTATCAGTGACTTAGCCAAAACGTTGGAATCGTTCGGTGCAAATCTTAGGGGAGGCGAAGTTGCGTCATTGCGGGGCGCGATACTGAATATGGTGAAGATTGTTGGCACCAAGAAAGCTGTTGACATGGTTGCGCTATTTGCTGCGGTTGATTGCAACAAGGTGTTCAAAAAGCTCCACGACTTTGGCCTGACAGACTTTGAAATTGGATATTGCTTCCTGCTTCTATTGGGAATGAGCAGTAATGAATTGAACAGTCTGCTTAATCGAGGGAACCTTAGAAATGTTAGTTTAGAAATAAGGAAAAAGCTTTCTATAACGAGTAAAGAACAGTCACTTCATGGTCATTTGAAGGCTATTTATGAGGGTCTGTGAAGGTAAATAGCCGGAATGTGAATGTTTGTTTCTTAAGTCATTGATTATCAAGCCCCTTTTTGCATAAAAAGTGAATATCTCCAGTTAATAATGTGAAGCCTTCACCAATTAAATTTGTGAAGACCAATTATTATTAATCATGAGAAGAATTCTCTTATCCTTGGCATTTATGGTTGTAGCAATCGTATCTGCCAGCGCGAAAGAAGTAGTCGCACCCATCGACACTTCCGATTTTTCTGGCCCCGGTATTGGATGGGGGGGGGTGATAGAAGCCTTATTATCAACGAGTTACGCGCGAGCATAGTGTCTTTCGGCGGTAATGTTTATGTGGTTGTTACCGTCCTTCAAAATCTTGGTCAGATGGATTTTCACATCACCAACACCAGCACCGGCGAATATCTCGACGGTGAATTCAATGCCCTTCCGGGCTCTTACCCTATTCCAATCTCCGGAACACCGGGTTATTACACCATCTCATTCATTCTCCCGGATGGCCGGAGTTGTTACGGGACATTTGAATTATAACCAACTAATTAAATGCTGAAGCGTTTTATCCTTGGAGTGTTGGCGGTGCTAGCCGCCAGCACTCCAGTGCTTGCCCAACAGGCTTTTCTAGACCCTGAACCTCAAATTCCGTCGGCGGATACCTGGGATTTTATACACTACGGAGAGCTCGAGCCATCCCTTTATACGGGAACCATGGCTTTGTCCGTGCCATTTTATATTTATGAGGATGCCGATTTCCGAATTCCAATCAGTTTCGATTATGCATCTAATGGGTGCATTCCGAACATCTTGGCTGGTGTCCTGGGCCCCGGTTGGCAATTAAATGTCGGCGGATGCGTAAGCCGCGAGATTCGTGGTATCCCGGACAATAGGGATATTGCCGCGAAACTATATGGTTTCTACAGGCTTTATCAGGAGCGCCCCAATTACCCTAAATGGTACATTGGCCACAGCGATGTTGTTCCTAAAAGCCCCGCGAATCTTTGGTACTACGATTCTGTAAATGCTTCCTATGATGCAGACCCTGATTTCTTTCATTTTAATTTCATGGGCATTAGTGGTCGCTTTCACCTAAGCTTCGACGGGCAAATGTTCGTTTACGATACAAATATAAACCCGGAGGAACTGAAGATAGAAATCACTATGGATACTCCGGGATGGTCTATGGACGCTTTTTGTGAGATAATAATTACGACCGCTGATGGGTTCCGTTATATATTTAATTCTGCCAATGGCCATGATATGAGTAATTTGGATTATATACAAGCAGCCGCACCTGGCTCTTCGCCGCAGGAGATTTACTTCCAGATTCAGACATGGCATCTAAGTCGAATTGAGGCACCTAATGGCAGAGTGGTTGACTTTACATATTCTCGCAGGAGGGAGACACGGATGCCTCGGCCAAACACGCTATTCTCAATATATGAGGCTCAAGGCCATGGATCATGGACATATGGTGGAAACACCCTGATGTCATCCACGGAGTATTATTATAGGAATGCCCTATTATCCACCATCAGGATTGATGGTGAGGATGGGGCAGAAATCCGTTTCAGTTATAATAACGGCCCTCAAGAAAAAAGTTATGACAATCGCTACAATACCAGTTCAAGTGAAATAAATGATGGCGGCAGTCCGAGATTATCCGGCATAGATGTGATTAATGAAAATAAAACAATTTCTTGTTGCACCCTTTCTTATATAACTGCAAATAGTACTTCTAACATGCGTTTTCTTCAGAATATTAATATTACCGGGCAAGGAAGCTATACAATGCAATATGATGGCCTGTCTATTTATCCGGCCTACAACTGTTTTGGCATTGATCATTGGGGATATTACAACAATAGAGCACAAGATGGTTCTTTTCTGAATGTATCTACATTAAACTTGTGGACCATGGACGAAAATCTGGACAGCCTTAGTGTACGAACGCCGAACCATGTCGTTGCCGGTACTGGAATGCTGACAAAGATTACTTATCCAACAGGAGGTTATACAACGATGGAATACGAACCTCATAGATTTGGGAAGGCGGTTATGAGACTGTCGCTATTAGACTTCAGACCTTCTCTCCACTCGGACATCGTAGCAACAGAATGTGGTGGCTTAAGAATAAAACGGTTAAGGAACTATGACTCTGACCATACATTATTAAACACGAGGGAATTCAGATATGTGTTGTCTGAGGATCGTGAATCGGAATCCGGCATACTAGTCCATTATCCAAGATATTGGGCGAATTACAAGTTTAAAGTATATAATACTAATTATTTCAACTGGGCCCTTGTATATTCTAACAATCTCGTAAACTATGAGGGCACACATATAGAATACCCGGAAGTTCAGGAAATCGTCGCTGATGGCAGCGGCTTTCAATATTACTTTACAAGCACTATGGATTATCCGGATTATTGTTCTCCAATGAAAACACATTTGGATTATCCTGAAGATTGGCCCGCCCTTGACATAAACGAACAAGAATTAAGGTACTACAACAGTGTTACCCAACAACCTGTTTCATTGCAAGGATTGCGCGGGAAATTGAAAAAAAGGAAAACATGCAACAGTGATTGGGAAACGCTGATTGATGAAAGCCATTCATTCCTTGATGATGACATCTATGCTCCAATATCCTATGATACGATTCCGGAACATATGTTTGCCTTGATAAATATGAGCGCGGTATTTGTCGGTCGAATAGACCAGTACGAAGAGACAACCACATCATATTACAACAATGGTAATCGAGCCTTAACGACAAAAAAAACATACGGATACAACGGGGGCCGACAGATATCATCAATAAGCGAAATAGGTAGCGCTGGCGAAAAATATCTTAAGACATACACTTATGTGACTGATTCCCGAAAAGATGCCGTGGAGGCTGCCATGCTTGCCGCAAATGTCATTGCGTATCCAACGGCGGAGATGACATATGTGGATAGTTTGTTGTCAAGCGAAGTAGTCTATTATTTCTGTCATCCGGATTCGACCAAGGCAAGGCTTTTCCGCGTGGGAGAAAAGCATGAAAGGGATTTGGTTACAAATACCTGGCACATAACGAAATACAGCTATGACAAAAAAGGAAACCTCCTTGAAGTTATAAGACCTGACGGACGAAGGACATGCTACATGTGGGGTTACAGAGGCATGTATCCCGTAGCGGTGATTGAAGGTTGCAGCCTGCAGGAACTGAAGAGCATTACCGGTTTTTCTTCAATAGAAGACAGCCCGTTTGAGGTCGGGCTCACCGCAGACAAAGAAACTGCACTTCGCAATGGTGTACCCCAAGGTTCCGAAGTCACAATATATGATTATGAGCCCCTCGTCGGACTGACGCGCATAACTGGCCCTGACGGGAGAAAAGAGGAGTATAGCTACAATAATGCCGGGAAATTGATGGGCGTGTATGATAATGTCATGCGCTTGCGCGAAGCCTATTATTATTCACCTGAAAACCGTTAGGAGAGAGAACCATGAAAAATAACGTTATATTCAGTATAGGGTTCATTCTTTGTTTCCTTTTCATGGCTGGAAAAGCCTATGCCCAAACAGTATCGACAAGTGTCTCCAGCCTGGAATGGGAGGCATCAAGCACTGCTGCAAAGTCCTTCATGGTGTATTCATCATCGCCATGGCAAATGGATACTGCCAGTGTAAGTGGGCATTTTAGCATCGTTCCAATGATGGGGGCTGGTAATACTCAGGTACAGGTTACACCCAATACCCAGAATGAAAGCACGGAAGATATCCTGCACCTGATATCTATTGAAGGGATAAATGGAGGTGGAGTGATGGTTTATCTTACCCATTATTGTTCCGCATCCCCTGGTGGAAACGGATCTGGGGGCAACAACCCTGGAGGAAATGGAAATGGTTCAGGGATAACTGTCTGGCCGACTACTCTTGAATGGCCTTCACATGACATTGGAGCCAAGTTGGCAACGATTACTCTGGCCAACGGAGGCATTTGGGACACGGATACATCATATATGAGTAGCCCGTTTTCACTCTCTGCTGCTACAGGCGTGAGTGGTGATGGAATATATGTTGCGCCTAAGACAATCAATCATAGTACGGAGGATGTGACAGATTGCTTTTTCTTTGAAGGCAGATCCGGAGGTGGCAGCGTAGTGTTGAACCTCGTACAGCATGGTGTAGTGTATTCCATAGAAACATCTCCACAGGAGATTATATGGGAAGCCGACAGTTTGTCGGACTGCACCGTGACCATTACAGCATTGGGAGACTGGACAGCATCGGTGAGCGGCCAGGGTTTTACAATAACCGGAGGCTCCGGCCTTGATAACGGTAGTTTTACCGTACACCCTACAGGTCTATATTACGGTCGTGGGAACCGTACAGCAACCCTAACCGTGTCGTGCCATGGGATCAGCCGGACGATTAATCTGGTGCAGAAGCGCTCGGATCAGAGCCTCGGCATAGCTGGGAACTGGATGCTGAAGCGAAGCCAATACGCTATCGGCGGTAATGCATATAATGAGGATATTGTCTTCTATAATGGTCTGGGTTATGCAGAGCAAACGGTAATGGTCGGCGCGTCACCGCAACAGTCAAAGAACATTGTAACACCCATCGTTTATGATGCTATGATGCGCGCGGATGCCCGAACCTATCTGCCCTATGTTTCCACGGGAACAACGGCGACGGAAGTGGCACCTGCGACGGCGCTTGCAAATCAGGCGGCCTGGTATGGCGATCGTTACAATGGTGAGGGACAATATGCAAACGCCGTTCAGGTATATGAGGCTTCGCCACTTGGGCGCGTGATCTCTTCCCATAAACCGGGCCTTGCTTATGCATCCGGCGAGAAAAGGACTGAATTTGGATATGATACTAACACTGTCGGCGAGGTGCTGAAACTCTCCGTAAACTCGTCCGGGGGCCTTGAAGTGGATGGCTGGTATGCCGCCGGCACGTTGTATAAGGAAACCATGACGGATGAGGACAGCGTGACGGTATCCACATTTACGGACAAGCATGGGAGAACGGTTCTTTCCCGCGAAGGAGGGAATGACACATATATGGCATACGACTCTCGTGGGTTTCTTGCATGGGTGGTGAGTCCGGAGGGGAGCGCCTTGCTGGCGTCAAATACTGTCTGGAGTAAACCTGCGCCCGGAGATATTAACACAGGCCCGTCGGCGCGATACTGCTATATTTATGAGAATAACGGATTCGGCTGGCCGGTTTGGCGAAAGCAGCCTGGGCGTGCCGTTGAATACTTCGGCTATGATTCTGCCGGTCGTGTAGTCCGCAGCCAGGACGGTGTGCTTAGAGCAAAGGGGAACAAGTGGTTGATTTACAAATATGACGCCCTTGGACGCGAAGTATGCCGGGGAGTTTCGTCAGAAACCTCCGCGCTCGAAGAAGTTGTAGATACCGTTCTGGCCCGGACTTTTTATGGGAGTTATTCTGGTCTTGACTCTAGCCTTGGCTTCCGGGCTCCAGATTATGGTTTGATAATGATCAGCGCGGACATGTCACATATCCGTGGACTTAAAACCCGGGAAATGGTATGGGTACTCGGTGGCTCGGCAAACGACTATATGGAACGCGCCTATTATTATGATTCCGACGGTCGTCTTTGCCAGCGGGTGGAGAAGTATCCGGATGGAAACATTGTCCGCACCAGCCTTGCTTATGATTTTGCAGGAGATATAACGGCCCGCTGCGAGGAACACTTATGCACTGACGGAGCGGAACACCTTTACTACACGGAATATACCTATGATCATCGTGGACGTATGACCGGAATGACCCGGTCGTTCGAGGGAGAGCAACTTGCCTCTGTATCCTATAGTTACGATGCATTGGGCCGCCCGGAAAGGAAAATCATCACAAGCGACACCCCCTCCGGACCAAAGACGGGTTTGGAATCAATGGGATACGACATCCGCGGATGGAGTACTGGAAGTTCAGCCTTGTACTGTGGCACTCAGTTGTTTGGCGAAACATTGCGTTATACGTCAACAACCAAGCCCGGTGTTGCCGCCCGTTGGAACGGCAATATTTCGGAAGCGGCATACTTTTCTCCCACGGGAGAACATACCTTCGGGTATGCCTACGATCCTCATAACCGCCTTTCTGGTACAAGGCACTTCATCGGCAATTCCACGAGTGAATCGAACGACATGAGCGAAAAGGATATCACTTATGACCGGAATGGCAACATGACAGGGCTTAAGAGGTATATGACAAACGGTATGCAGGATGAATTGGTCTTTACGCATGCGGGAAATCTGGTTACCCAATGGACGGATGTATATAACTCGGATAACGGCTACTATGGCTATGATGGAAATGGTAACCGCATCCAGGACGGGCACAGCAATTTGGATTACTCGTATAATATCCTTAACTTACCAGCAAGTGTAACCAATGTGATGAATCAAAGCGTAACATACAAGTATCTTGCAGACGGAACGAAGATATCTGCTTTGAGCGAAGAAGGGGAGGGGAAGGAATACCGTGGCACGTTCATTTACGACAGGCATTCCGCGGAAGGGAGCGACTGGAGCGAACTTGGCAGCATCGCCTGGGAGGAAGGTCGGATTGTTGTGAAACCTGGTAACGATATGGTGGATTCTCTGGCGGTCGATTCGCTATATGTGGAAGACTTCCCCATTGAAGGGGAGGAAATCGTGGTAGACAGCACTGCTGTCGTGCCATTTTACCTCCACGACCTTTGGTATGTGAAAGACCATCTTGGCAGTGTGCGAAGTGTTGTTCTCCTCGGCGAAGACTACACAGGTGCGGCAGCTGTGGTGGAGCAGAATGGCTACTATCCGTTCGGAACGCGCATTGCCGGCACTGCTGGCGCTGCGGCCGACTCGCTGGACTATGCAAACAGGTATCGGTTCTGCGGAAAGGAGGAACAGGATTTCAGTCCGTCGCTAAACCTTGAATTGCTGGACTTCGGTGCCCGCTACTACGACCCCTTCACCTGCCGCTGGACCACGCAGGACCCTTTTGCGGAGAAGTATTACGGTTTGAGCCCGTATAGCTATTGCGCAAACAATCCGGTTACATTGATTGATCCCACAGGAGAACAGTGGTATTCTTATGTGGACGAAAACGGCGAAACACAATATGTGTATTATGAGGGAGAGATGCCTAAAGAGGAAAGAAAACAATATGATAAAATACAGGACCTTGGTTATACGTACCACGATAAGAATAGTAATAAGTATTATAGTCTGTTCGGAAATGTAGTTAGTATTAATAGTGATGAGGGGAATCAAACGCTAGAATATTTTTTATATCAACATATTGATGACTTAATTATTAAAACCTATACAAGTGATGACGGTTTCGCAACAGAGAACTTTTTTTCTGGAATAAGGATTGGTGATTATCCTTTTTCATACAATGGAAAAGAGTTTTATAGTAAAGAAGGGACAATCTTCCGAGCGGTTAATAATGTTCATAATAGTAAGTTACATATTCGCCAGATGCCCCCAAAAGAAGAAAGGCGTTTGGGCGGTTATATGGGTGCGCCCTCTTGGTATGGCTCTTTTATGATTCTAAGTAATGATAAGCGTTTTGATGCAGTTCAAGTAAATTATTCAAAGGAAAATGCACACAAACTCCACCAGGCTATTCACAAGTTGTTTAAGTGATTTATTCAGAGAGATCATTTTATTTTTTATCATTCTCACGGTGATATCGTGCCGTGAGAATGATAGAGCAATAAGAGAGAAAGCAATACTGTATAATACGCATTCTTTTCTAAATAACTTAGTGGAGTTCTACACGGAATGCAATTACGTAATGCCCACATCTATTAAAGACCTCATAGGTTTCGTTCAAGACTGGAACGAATCGTCTTCTGGGGATTATTTGTCCGGGACATTAATAAGAGGAGAGGAGATAGTCAGGTCATTGAGAAGCGATTTTTCCATGGCATCATATGCGGACTCAGTGTTTCTATATAGCAAAAAACTGCGCATTGGGTGTTGTGTGTATGGATCTCCTAATTATTGGCTTAATAATCCTCAAAAATATCCAAGCGAGCGTAAAGATTACAAATATATGTTCAGGACCTCATTCTTTTCTTCAGAAGGCAGGTATCTTTTTGATGAGCGAGCGACATCGCTTGATAGTTTATTAAAGGAACATTTTCAGGGATCAACCAGATACGTCGTTGATAGTATAGGTAACCCGGTTTATGTAATCGTTAGATATACTTTGGATAATTGTAAATGCTACATTATTTCAAATATTCCTCAATTTTGCAAAACAACTATTATTAACTCATCGACAGGACAAGTTGAAGGGCATGTTGACACATCTGATATTCTGCTTTATTGTAAAGAGGTGTCAAACTTGATAAACAACAATATAGTTAATGCTGCCCCTATCGCCGCAATTATTACAACATTACCTATGGGTTTTATGAATTAATCGTGTCATTATTTACGGAAGTACGTTGCTATGAATCGATTTATTGCAAGCATTTCATTATTATTCCCTATTTTGGCCTCGGCGCAGACGGTGGATTTTGAGCGGGATTCGCTGCTGACGGAACTGCCGTATGCGAATATGCTGCAGGTGCTGGCATCGCAGGTGCCTGGGTTCTACATCAGTCCTGCGGATAATTCGGAGGGGGATATGTCGGCAACAATGACCCTCCGGGGGATGAACGTGGTTCCGTCAGACAAATCCTCGAAGAATCTTTCGTTGAACGCTCCTGCAATAATCGTGGATGGTTTGCTTTTCACTGGCAGCATCAATGAGATCAGCACGATTGATATAGAAAAGGTGGAGGTAATCAAGGGGGCATCTGCATCGGTGCTGTATGGTACCCGGGCTGGGAACGGCGCTATTGTCATCACAACCCGGAAGGGAAAGACTGGAAAGCCTGTGATGCGATTGGACGCCGGTGGCAGTGTGTCGGATTGGAGTCACAGGCCGGACGGGGTCAATGACGAATGGACAGATTATATCTCCCGAAAGGGAATAGGGCAGCAGTATGCCCTTTCTGTTTCGGGAGCTGATAAGGGAATGAATTATTATGTATCCGGTAATTACATACGCCAGCAAGGGATTCTTCTTGGGGATGATGCCCGCATGATGAATGTGCTTGCAAAAGTGGAAAGCCGCCCGGTTGATTGGATTCTGATTGGGGTGAAGGGCTCATATTCGGGCACCCTTACCTGGGGCGTGACCCCGCGACTTCAGGCAGCGTTTTGGATGAATGAGCCGGCAGAAAAGTTTAGTACGGTGCCGGAATATGAGTATTGGCACTCTTCCATGCCGGACGGGGTGACTCGCAACCCCTTGGCCGGAATAAGGGTTGATGAATCTTATCTGTATACTGATAAAGAAACAACAGACAGTCGAATGGACGGAATGGCATGGCTATGTTTGGATTTGCCATTCCTGCCGGGTTTAAGCCTCGAATCAATCTTTCATAGCAGGCGCGGATTCGAGGCAACGGATTCATTTACGAAGCCCGATTTTTTTGTGGATACCAGAATCGCTGACGATATGGCAAATCCATATAAGTTCAATATGCAAGCGTCGGGTTATGCAAATGGGCTTATGGATAAGTCATGGCAGTTAAAGAATAGCGTTTCTTATGAAAACACTTTTGGCAAGCACTGTCTGAAGGTGTGTGGTTCAGCAGAGAGGGAGTCATTGGACTCTGATTGGCTGAAAGTTTTATGTTCCGGTTTTGATACTCCGACAAATCTGGGAATATATACTCTGAAGACGGCTCTGAATTATTCGATGGGAAGAGGAATGTCTTTCCGCGACTATGAATCGTATGTGGTTGGCATTGATTATTCTTTCGCCAGGAACCTCAATTTCAGCGCCGGATGGCGAATGGATGAGCTCATTTATAAAGATAAGTTGAGGAAAGTCTACAACAGCTTCAAGAACAGTTATTATGATTTTTCCTTGGTTTGGTCCGCATTAGAAAATCAATTGTTGCTGCACGCATCTTACGGAGGTTCAGGGGCAGATGAGTCCGCTATTAAGCAAGGAATGACTGCGGCTGACAAGGTTGTGGTCGGGTTGGATTATCGGACAAGGGATGATCTTTTGAGGGGAAGTGTCGATGTATATCGCAATTACTATAATGGATTCTACAGGCATTCTTTATTTAATCTCTTTGGCCTCAAGGAAATAGCAGTTTCTAACACCGGAGTGGAACTGAACCTGCGCAGCATCAATCTTAATGGTAATGGAAATGACAGAATTAAATGGGAGAGCGCACTGCTGATATCTGTCAACCGTAACAGGATTGATATGCTTTTCGGAAAAAAGAAGTATAATATCGATTTGTTAAATGCACTGACGTATGGTTACGATCTTTATTATGCGTTGGGTACAGGAAAACCCATAAGTGGTATTTTCGCCAATGAATATGTGGACAATCCGACATATCTGGGTGATCAGGATCCTCAGATCGTCGTGAACGTAGGAAATACCGTGGCTTGGAAGAAAGTGAGTCTCTGGTTCAATCTTCGCGGCGCTTATGGAAGCGAGGGGCATTTCCTTGGTTACGATACGGTGGGGCAAGAGTGGGTGTCACGCAACTATATGAAGTTGAGCGACCTGGTGCTGTCCTGCTATATTCATAAAGGGATAACCGTTTATCTTTCCGGGACCAACCTTTTCACTTACACCAAATGGCCGGCACTTGACCCGGAAAACGGAGGTACGATAGCGGCCTCCTTTGTCAGTGACAGCTATCAGTCTTATCCCACTTTCCGGACGCTGCGTCTGGGGATTACTTCAACTTTCTGATCCCGCGGAGTTTGTGGGTGTCGGTGGAAATAGGCTTTCAAGCAAATCTTCGGGCAGAAAAAACACAAACGTCTTATCAAAGAACTTCTGGAGCATGTCTTCGACGTCAAAACCACCGAACTGGCTTTCGTGAACGTGGAGCATCCCGGCGAAACGAAGGCGGACAGGAATGCCGTCTTCGACCTTCAATGCAGTTCCGAACAGATCGGGGACTTCATCGTAGAAGTGCAGGTGAAGGAGCAGGCGCATTTCGACAAATGCGCCGTTGACAGATTCCCTGCAGTTTGTTTTTATGGAGGTGAAGAAATTCAAAAATCCCAGAGAACTATGTAAATCCTTCCTACTTTTGTGGAAAAGCCGGACACCCAGAATGACAGTTATATTGTTGTCTTGAAAAATAAGACTTAAAAAAGTCTCTTAGGAGTAGTTGCGATAAACTGCTTCAGATAGAAGGGTTCGAAGTACGCGACGTCTTCGAACTCTTTTTTTTCGTATTTGGCCATCGCCGGCGCCAGCATGGCGCTTGCTTCGGGGTTGCATTGGACGAAGGTTCCTTTGCTTCGCCCGGAATGACAGAGAACGGATGAAGCCTTTTCTGCCGCATCGCCGATGACGACTACGGGACCGGAGGCAAAGAGATCGGAGAAACTATTGGCGTCCAGAACAACGGGCGAAATGTCCGTCAGGCGTTCGCCGGCAGGAGAATAGATGGCGGTATAAACCTCCATCCGGCGGGCATCCACCATGGGAAGAATCCCGGCGCAGCCTTCAGGTAGACCGGCCTCAATGGCCTGGCGGGCAAGAATGTCGAGAGTGCTGACCGCTATGAGCGGAACCTTCCAGCCGAAGCAAAGCCCCTTGGCGGTGGATACTCCCACGCGCAGGCCCGTGTAGGACCCGGGGCCCATGCTGACGCAAACGGCATCCGGCGCGGCCCATCCTGCTTCATCCATCATCTCCTTGACAAACACCGCGGTCATCGAAGCGTGCGCCCGCGGCTCACTGCTCCGCCGCACTGCCACGATGCGTCCATCCTCCGCCAGGGCGGTGGAACAAAGGGATGTGGAGGTCTCTATGAAAAGCAACTTAGACATTGGCCAGCAAATCTTTCAGGAACGGGAATACTTTGGTGGCAAAGCCATCCAGAAGCGGATAAATCTTGGACGCTTCGATTACTTCCGGTTTTACCAGCGAAAACTGGGCATTCAGCGGCTCGAATATGAAAATCAGCAGACTGAGCACCAGCGCGGCCTTGAACAGGGCGAACGCCAGCCCGAGCAGCCTGTTGGCCCAGCCCAGGGAAGCCATCTTCAAAACCTTGGTAATAAGCTTGCCGAGCAGGTTCAGCACCAGCACCGTAATTATCACCATCAGCGTGAAGGCGATAATATTCAGCACACTGGACTCCAGGGAGATATATTTCCCCAGTAACTCGGCAAGAGGGGTGGAGAAACGGAATGCCGCCCAGACCCCGATCAGAAGGCTTGCGAGCGAGACTATTTGTGCGATGAAACCTTTAGTGAGACCGGTAATTATGGCCGGCACGAAACATACTAAAAGTATTATGTCCAGAGTTCCCAAGATTCCAAAGAATTGATTATATTTGTAAACTATTTAACAAGCACAAAATTAGCGAAAAATTATGACATTCAAAGAATATAAGGGACTCGACCTGGTAGCAACGGGAAACCGTGTGCTGGAGCGTTGGAAAGAACACAAGGCTTTCGAGAAGAGTCTTGAACTTGCCGAGGGTGAGCCCGAGTACATTTTCTTTGAAGGCCCGCCTTCGGCAAACGGCATGCCGGGCATCCACCATGTGATGGCCCGCTCCATCAAGGATGCCATCTGCCGCTACAAGAGCCAGACGGGTTGGAAGGTCCGCCGCCGTGCAGGATGGGACACCCACGGACTGCCTGTGGAGCTGGGAGTGGAGAAGAAGCTTGGCATCTCCAAGGCGGACATCGGCACCAAGATCACAGTAGAAGAATACAACCGCACCTGCCGCCAGGAGGTGATGAAATATACCGCTGAATGGGAGACCTTGACGCAGCGCGTAGGTTACTGGGTAGATATGAACGACCCTTACATCACCTACGACAACCGTTACATCGAGACCCTCTGGTATCTCCTCAAGAAGATCTACGACAAGGGCCTGCTTTACAAGGGCTACACCATCCAGCCTTACAGCCCCACCGACGGCACCGGCCTCAGTTCTCACGAGCTGAACCAGCCCGGGTGCTACCGCGACGTGTCCGACACCACCGCAACCGTTCAATTCGAGGTTGTGCGCGATGCCGCATCCGAGAAGCTCTTTGGCGACGGTCCTGTCTATTTCCTGGCCTGGACCACCACCCCATGGACCCTTCCTTCCAACACCGCGCTCTGCGTAGGCCCGAAGATCGAATACGTGAGGGTGAAATCCACCAACCAGTACACCGGCAAAGAGGCCATCTACGTTCTGGCAAAAGAGCTCGTGGGCGCCTGGTTCAACGACAAGATCGCATACGAGGTTCTTCCCGGCTCCTTCAAGGGCTCGGAACTCACCGGCATCCGCTATAAGCAGCTAATCCCCTGGTTCAAACCAGACGGAAAGGCCTTCGAGGTCATCCCCGGGGACTATGTCACCACAGAAGATGGCACCGGTATCGTGCATATCGCGCCCTCGTTCGGCGCGGACGACAAGCGTGTTGCCACGGCCGCCGGCATCGTGGGCATCATGCCTGTCGATAGCAATGGCAACCTTATGGCCCAGGTGGATACCCAGGGCAGGTTCGTACGCATCGAAGACCTCGACCCTGCCTATGCCGCATCCTTCGTGGATCCTTCCTACAAGGAGTTTGCAGGCAGGTATGTGAAGAACGCGATAGACGATTACTTCCGCAAGCTCCACGGCGAGGAACCCCTGCCTAAGGATGCTCCCGTGCTGGATGTGGATCTTTGCGTGATGATGAAGCAGGACGGCCGCCTCTTCCGTATGCAGAAGCACGTGCACAGCTATCCCCATAGCTGGCGTACCGACTGCCCCGTCATCTACTATCCCCTTGATTCCTGGTTCATCCGCACCACCGCCGTCAAAGACTAGATGGTCGCCCTGAACAAGCAGATACGCTGGAAGCCGGAATCCACCGGCACCGGCCGCTTCGGCGTCTGGCTCGAGAATATCCAGGACTGGAACCTCAGCCGCAGCCGCTTCTGGGGCACTCCGTTGCCCATCTGGCGCACCGAAGACGGAAAAGAAGAAATCTGCATAGGCAGCGTCAAGGAGTTCTATGCCGAGATTGAAAAGGCCGTAGCAGCCGGAGTGATGCCCTCCAATCCTCTCAAGGAGAAGGGCTTCAACCCCGACGATATGAGCAAGGCCAATTACGACCTCATCGACCTCCACCGGCCGTATGTGGACAATATCTTCCTCGTCAGCCCTTCCGGAAAGAAGATGGTGCGCGAGAGTGACCTGATCGACGTCTGGTTTGATTCCGGATCCATGCCTTATGCCCAGACGGGCCTCCGTGGTGTCGATACTCCCGATTTCGGCTCCACCGCCGACTTTATCGCAGAAGGCGTCGACCAGACCCGCGGCTGGTTCTACACCCTGCACGCCATCCATACCATGGTGAGCGGCACTCCCGCGTTCAAGCGCGTGATTTCCAACGGCCTGGTGCTCGATAAGGACGGCAACAAGATGAGTAAGCGCCTCGGCAATGCCGTGGATCCTTTCAAGGCCCTGGATACTTACGGCGCAGATGCTCTCCGCTGGTATATGCTCACCAACGCCCAGCCTTGGGACAATCTCCGTTTCGATGAGGCCGGCGTGGATGAGATACGGCGTAAGTTCTTTGGAACGCTGTATAATACATATTCCTTCTTCGCCCTTTATGCCAACGTGGACGGCTGGAGGCCCTCCGCGAAGGGCAAAGGGCCCGGCAGCGTCCCGCAGGGGGAGCCCTGTCCGGGCATTGCCCTTCCGAATGCCGCCCAGACCGAAACCGATCGCTGGATCATATCGCTGCAGAACAGCCTGATCCGCGACGTGCGCGCCGCATACGAAGACTACGACATCACCCTCGCAGGGCGTCTTATCCAGACCTTCGTCTGCGACCATCTCTCCAACTGGTACGTGCGCCTGAACCGCAAGCGCTTCTGGGGAGGCGGTCTCACACCCGATAAGCAGGCTGCGTACGAGACCCTCTACAGCGTGCTCAAGACTGTGGCTCTGCTGATGGCGCCTATCGCTCCTTTCTATGCCGATGAGCTCTGGCTGGACCTTGTGCCCGGGGCAGAGTGCGTGCATTATGAGCGTATGCCCGAGTGCGATGAGTCGAAGATCGACAAGGATCTGGAGGAGAGGATGGAACTGGCGCAGAAGGCTACTTCGCTGGTGCTGGCACTCCGCCGCAAAGTGAATATCAAGGTGCGTCAGCCCCTCGCCAAGATGCTCATCCCCGTCATCTCCGACAAGGTGCGCGAGCAGCTTGAAAGGGTCAAGGGTCTGATACTCACGGAGGTGAATGTGAAAGAGGCGGAGTTCCTCGCAGACACCACCGGCATCATCACCAAGAAAATCAAACCCAACTTCCGAGTGCTGGGCAAGAAATTCGGCCCGCAGATGAAGGAGATCGCCGCCGCGTTCGCACAGATGGACCAGGCCACTATCTCCGCCATACAGGCAGCCGGAGATTACACCCTCGCGCTCGCATCCGGGCCTGTCGCTCTGGTGCCGGAGGATTATGAGATCATCTCCGAGGATATGCCCGGCTGGCTCGTGGCATCCGACGGCCCCCTCACCATCGCCCTGGACATCCAGCTCAGCGATGCGCTGGTGAAGGAAGGCACCGCCCGCGAACTCATCAACCGCATCCAGAACCTTCGCAAAGACAGCGGGTTCGAGGTGACAGATAAGATCGATGTGGAGATTGGTGCGGAAGGTGATGCCGCCGCAGAGATTGAAGCGTCGCTCGCTGATTATAAAGATTATATCGCTTCCCAGACACTTGCCCTGTCGGTTGCGCTCGTACCCGGGTGCAACGGCAGCGAGGTGGAGTGGAACGAAGGCACAATAAAGATTAAAGTAACACGAAAATAGTTTGTTTATGGCAGAACAGGTTAAAACACGTTATTCCGATGAGGAACTTGCCGAGTTCAAGGAAATCATCGAGGGTATGTTGGAAAAGGCCAGGGCAGAGTACAATACTCTGAGAAGTGTCGTCATGCACGGTGGAAACAACGACATCGAAGACACCTCACCCTCTTTCCGCACCGTTGAGGATGACGGAGCGAACCAGCTCACCAAAGAAGAGGCAAGTCAGCTTGCCCAGCGTCAGTACAAGTTCATAAAGAACCTTGAGGCTGCGCTTATCCGTATCGAAAACAAAACCTATGGCATTTGCCGTGTGACGGGCCAGCTCATCCCCAAGGAGAGGCTGCGTCTGGTGCCTCACGCCACACTCACCGTGGAGGCGAAGGAAATGCTTGCGAAACAGGGAAAGAACTAGTTCTATGAAGGTTTCCAGGGGAGCACGGCTGCTCATTCTAGGGGCAATATTGGTTATTGCGGACCAGGTAATCAAGTTTCTGGTCAAAACCAATATGAGTCTTGGGGAGCAAATTCCCGTGATTGGAAATTGGTTCCGCCTTTGTTTCGTGGAGAACGAAGGTATGGCTTTCGGAATGAAGTTCGGAGGCTCAGTGGGCAAGTTCCTGCTATCACTCTTCAGGATAGTGCTGTTCGGCGCCCTTTGCTGGTGGATCCGTTCCCTCGATAAGGGCCGCAAGGCACCCACTGGCGTGCTGGTCGGCCTTACGCTGATTACCGCCGGAGCTCTCGGCAACATTATCGACTGCCTGTTTTACGGCTTGATCTGGGACTATGCTCCCTTCATGTTCGGCAGGGTGGTGGATATGTTTTATTTCCCTTTGATCCACAATGCAGCCGGGGAGGTGATATTTTTCAGCCCCGTATTCAATTTCGCCGATTCCTGTGTTACCGTCGGCGCGTTTTATCTGCTGCTATTCCATTGGAGATTCTTCTTGAAGGAGGAAGCCGTGGCGGATAAGTAATTGACAGATAGCAAGATAATAAAAACTACCCCTCCGGTTTCGGAGGGGTAGTTTTTTATAAAACGTTGAATAATAGCTATATAGCTGCCAAGCAATTAGAACAGGTAGGAAACGCCGAAGTTGAGGCCGCTGGTCTTGATAACAGAACCATCAGTATCGTTATTGCGGTTGAGCAGACCCTGGTTGTAGCCAATGAATGCACGGATCATTTCCATCACTTCGAGAGCAACGCCGCCACCTACGAGGATGTCGAACTTGTTGTAATCGGAGTAGGTCTCGTAAACATCATACTCATCGGTTGCAAGGGTAATGCCTCCCCATGAAATGCCACCTTTTGCTTTTGAAGAAAGACCATAGCTGAAGGTAGGTCCGAGATAAGGAACGAGTTTGAAACCATCGGCGACCTCAATTCCATAGTTGAAAAGAACAGGAACTGCAAGGTAGTTCTCCTTCTGGTAGTTGTTAGCGTCCTTCTTGTAGTTCAACATTGCGAATTCAACACCGGGAGCAACGGCGATGCCATTGACGAGTTCGATGTTATAGTTCGCACCGAAGAAGAGACCTGCCTCATTCTCGAAGTTATTGGTGAAATTCTTCTGGGCAAAACCGGCGGTGACACCAACCTGTGCGTTTGCGCAAACAGCTGCTACAGCTGCGAGTGCAATGGTAAGGATAATCTTTTTCATTTTTATAAAAATGGTTGAGTTGTTTTCGTACTAATAATAGATGTTTATTCTGCAGTTTCCGTTGCAGCCTCTTCCACAGGGGCGGCTTCGGCGTTCTCTGCTGCGGGCTCCTCTACTGCCTCTACGGCAGCAGCCTCGGCTTCAGCGGCCTTGGCGGCCTTGCAAGCCTGATACTTGGTCCAGCCAAAGTATCCGCCGCAGCCAAGCAGTAGGATGACGATGATCCAGGTGATGCATTTGCGCCTGCGGGCCTTCTTGCGTGCTTCGGGATCCACGGCCTCGAGCTTGGGATACTTCACGAGCTGGGTGAGATCCTTGCCGAACTTAGGCTTCACGTAAGCAGCGGCGTTCACAGCCCAGCCATTTGCGTTGAGCACGGGGCCGAGGTCGCGCCTGCGGAGCTTGCGCCATGCGATGAAGACGGAAGGAAGGGAGATGACGAGCATGATGGCGATAATGATGATAATAAACTGCCACCAATGAATCTTGGCCATGCCTTCCACCAGTTTCACTACGAACTGGCCGAGGAGTCCGAGAGCCATGCCGATCGCTGCAAAGATACCTGCGAACTTGGCAATGTCGAAGCTGCTCTGGATAGCTGCGGTAGGGCTGCCTCCGGAGGTTGCCTTATCTGCAGAAGCGGTCAGGTTGGCCGCTGATTTGCTCTCTTTTTCTGCCGCGGACTTGTCCACCTTGTCGGAGATCCACTTCGCAACCTTCTTATAAGGTGCCCAGAATGCCTGGCGCAGGGAAATGGGATTATCGACTATGCTGGTGACGGTGGCATCGTACTGCACGCCTTCGCGGTCATAGAAGATAGCGTTCTTGCCCGGGCGGAGACCATTGACATCGCCGTCAGTGAGCACTGCTGCGATAGGGAATCCCTTGCCGGTGACCTTGTTCACGCAGTTGCAATAGAGGATATACATGCCACTCAGGCTGGAGATATCTCCGGCCTTGCCGGCATCTATCACCTTCACGCAAAGGTCGGTGCTGCGCTGGTCGATATAAAGGCGTCCGGCCTGGAAAATGGCCTTCTCTTTCTTGGAATAGAAGTCTTCGAATACCACATAGTTCTTCAAGAACTTGTAGAAGTCGCGCACATAGTGGAGGAGTTTGTCTACTGCCTCGATGCTGAGGGCTTCGGGCTCGAGGGCCTTATCCTTCTCGATGAGCTCGAGCAAAGCGGCTTTCTTGTCTGCCTTAAGGGTGGCGTTCACCACATCGAGGCCGAGGGGTTCTACCTCTGCACCCTTCTTGGCCGCCTTCCATGCGGTATAGCTGTCGAACTTGGCGAGCACGCCGAGCCATTCCTCTTCGGTGATAGCATCCTTCTTGGGGAATTCTACGTCAAAAACCAGAGCCTTCAGGTTGGCGAACGCGGCCTTCCATGCAGGGTTGATGCCTCCCTTGAGAGGGAGTTTGCCGTCGGCTGAAGGACGGGCGAGGGGATATGTGGCAATCTGGTCGGCTGCGGCTGCGAGGTCGCCGTCGCTGATGGCGCCTACCTTATCTACCGAAAGATCCACTACGCCGGCAACTGCATCGTTGAAGGAGATGAGCTTGCAACGCATGAAGTAGTCTGCAATCTTCTCTTTGAGGGCTTCACAGGCGGCAAGGGCGGCCTCGGTGTTCTCGGCGAAGGGGCCCTTGTCCTCCGCAGCCATCCAGGCGCTGTAGTCTGCACAGGCGGTGTAGAATGCCTCGATCTGGTCTGCGGTGATGCCATCGGCACCGCTGCGGTCCTTGGCGGGAGTAGTGGTGGCGATGATGTTCTTGATGGTCTCCTTGAGAGCTTCGTCATCTGCGCTGGCCTCGGTGATGATGCCGTCGCCGTTGAACTGGGTTTCTGCGAAGATCTTCTCGTTATCGGAAGTTTCTGCCAGGGAGATGCCGTCTTTCTCGATCTTGAGGTTGGCGAGAATCTGCTTGGCGGATTTCTCCAGCTTCGCACCTTCTTCGTTCTCGGTGTTGAAGTCCGTGAACTTCAGCTCATCCTGACCTTTGAGGAGGATGTCCGGATCCTTGATGGCTCCGGTGAGCCACTCGGAGGCGGCGATCACCTCATCCACGTGGATGCGTCCGTCGCCATCGGCATCCAGAAGTGCGAGCGTCCTGGCATCGAACTCGAGGCCGGTGGTAGGACAGCTGAGCACCGTCCATTTCTTGCGGTCCAGTTTGCCGAGGTTGGCAATATCGGCACCGCTTTCAAGCTTTACCCTGACGGTCCCGCCGACAGAGGCATACTTCCAGTTGTAATCTTCTTTCATATGGAATTGTTTTAATTAAAATACGAGGGTGGCTACGATAGGATAGTGGTCGGAGATGAAAGGAATGTCCAGATAGGTTTTGGTGAGGGTCTCGAAGGAAGGAGCGGCGGTGAATCCGGACTCGTAGATGTAGTCTATTACGCGGTTGCCATACTGGCCGGTGCCGAAGCCCTGGAAAGTGTCCAGGCTGTCGGTGACGGGAGCGATGTCGCGCACAGATTCCATACGGCCCTTCAGCGAGTTGAGGCAAGGGTCGCCAAGGTCTACGTTGAAGTCTCCGGTGAGAATCATCGGGTAGCCCTCGGGATTGATATCGTCGATGCGGTCAACGATGAGTTTGAGACCCTTGGCGCGAGCTTCCTGGCCTACATGGTCCAGATGCGTATTGACGTAGTAATATTTCTTATTGTAGCGCTTATCCTTGAGGAGGGCCCAGGTGGCGGTGCGGAAGCAGGCGGCATCCCAGCCCTTGGAGGGTTCTTCGGGGGTTTCGGAAAGCCAGAAATTGCCCCACTTTATCATTTTTTGGGTCTTGGTATTCCAGAAGATGGCCATCACTTCGCCCTTCTCCTTGCCGTCGTCGCGGTGCACACCCACGTGGTCGTAATCGGGACAGTTTTCTTCGAGATAATCAAGCTGCATTTTGAGTGCTTCCTGAAGGCCGAAGATGTCCGGCTGCTGATCTGCGATCATGGCAGGGGATGCCGGTTTGCGGATGTCCCATTTGTTGTCGCCGTCGGGTGCGGAACCTACGCGTATATTATAGGATATGACTTTGAGAGTCTGATTCCCTTTTTTGCAGCCGGGAACGATGGTGACTGCCGCGCAGAGGATAACAGCGAAAAGGAAGAGTGCTTTTTTCATTTTTTTGGTTTTAGTTTATCTACAAATGTAACTTTTTTCTTCCATTTGTCAAAATAAATAAAAATCCATACCTTTGCACTCCCGTTCGAGGCAGAAAACCCGTGCGGGTGCGCCCTGTAGCTAGGAATGCTGCTTCGCGTCTTTATGGAGGAATGGCCGAGTGGTCGATGGCGGCAGTCTTGAAAACTGTTGTACGGCAACGTACCGGGGGTTCGAATCCCTCTTCCTCCGCTTCAAAGCCAGCTATCCGCTGGCTTTTCGCGTCGTCAGAGGGATTCGGGTGCTTCGCACCCACCTCTTGTTTTGTCAGGGGCTCCGCCCCTAACGTACCCCGCCGCCTTCTGTCCCTAGTGTCTTTGCAGTCGCAAAGACCGGGACCGGCGGTTCGCCTGCCGGCTCAGCGAAAGGACCGGCCTCCGCCGTTCGCGCTGATGCGCTCAATGAATAGATGGAACTTTTGCAAAAAATCATTATCTTTGAAGGTTAATAAACACTAAACAAAGCAATGACAATCATTTATTTAATCGGTCTCGTCCTGGCAATCCTCGCAGTGATAGACATTTTCAAGAAGCCCATCGGCATCGTCGGCAAGATTATCTGCTCAGTCATAGTGCTCTGCACCAGCTGGATAGGTTTGGCAGTCTATTATCTCTACGCCAAGGACAAACTGACATCCTGGTTTAAATAAACCTTCATATGCAACAAATAATTGAATGTGTTCCGAACTATAGCGAAGGTCGCGACAGGGCGGTGATTGAGGCTATTGTCTCCGCCATTTCATCGGTCGAAGGAGTAAAAGTGCTCAACGTTGATCCCGGGGAGGCCACCAACCGTACGGTGGTCACATTCGTGGGTTCTCCGGAGGCGGTAACCGAAGCTGCGTTCCGCGGATCCGCCATGGCCAAGGAAAGGATAGATATGCGCCGGCACCACGGGGCCCATCCCCGCAGCGGCGCCACCGACGTGCTTCCTCTCATCCCCATATCCGGCATAACCCTTGAAGAATGCGCGGCACTTGCACGCAAACTGGCAGAACGGCTCTACAAGGAGCTCGGCATTCCCTGCTACTGCTATGAAGCGGCGGCATTCAAGCCGGAGCGCAAGAATCTGGCGGTATGCCGTGCAGGTGAGTACGAGGCTCTGCCGGAAAAGATGGCGGATCCTGACCGCAAGCCGGATTTCGGGGGAGAATACGACGACACCGTCGCTCGCACCGGAGCAACCAATGTGGGTGCGCGCAACTTCCTGGTAGCGGTGAACTACAACTTGAACACCACCTCCACCCGCCGTGCCATGGCAATCGCCTTCGACGTGCGGGAAAAAGGCCGTAAGGCCAGGGAAGGCGGAAAGCTCACCGGCAAGCTGCTGAAGGATGAAAACGGCAACCAGATCTGGACTCCCGGCACCCTGAAGGGCTGCAAGGCAATAGGCTGGTACATAGATGAATACGGCATCGCGCAGGTGTCCATGAACATCACCGATATCGATGCCACTCCGCTCCACGTAGCATTCGAAGAGGTCTCCCGTGCCGCAGCGGCCAGAGGCCTCAGAGTAACCGGAGCCGAGATAGTCGGCCTGGTGCCGAAGAAGGTGCTGGTCGAGGCCGGAAAGTTCTATCTCGAACGCCAGCAGAGATCTCTCGGTATCCCCGAAGAAGAAATCATCCGCATCGCTGTCAAGAGCATGTCGCTGGATGACCTCAAGCCCTTTGATCCGCGCGAGAAGGTTATAGAATACCTGATGGAGGATCCCGCCGAGATGGCTAAAAAAGAACATCTGGTGCGCCTCAGCGTGAAGGCCTTCGCGAGGGAGACCGCATCCGAATCTCCTGCTCCCGGCGGCGGATCGGTATCCGCCTGCATGGGCGCATTCGGTGCCGCCCTCGCCACGATGGTGGCCAATCTGTCCGCCCACAAGCGCGGATGGGACGAGCGCTGGAAGGAATTTTCGGACGTTGCCGAAAAGGGCCAGGCCATCATGAAGGAACTCATCTCCCTGGTAGATGAAGATACGGCCGCGTTCAATAGGATAATGGATGTGTTCGCGATGCCCAAAGGCACTCCGGAAGAGAAGGCCGCTCGCGATAAGGCGATGGAGGAGGCGACTCTCTATGCCGCATCCGTGCCGCTGAAGACTATGGAAGCTTCGCTCAAGGCACTTCCGCTGGCGTTGGAGATGGCCGAGAAGGGGAATCCCGCATCCGCATCGGATGCCGGAGTGGCCGCCCTGGCCGCAACCGCAGCCATCCGCGGAGCCGCGCTGAACGTACGCATCAACGCCGCCGGTCTGACCGACAAGGCACCGGCCGAACCGCTGCTGAAGCGGGCGGAAGCCATTATCGCAGAGGCTGAAAAATTGCAGGACGAAGTGTTGAAAGCCGTAAACAATAACATAGGATGACCTTTCAAGAAGAAATACTGGCCGGCATTCCGGCGGGACTTCCGGAGCCAAAGCCGTACGATAAGGAAATAAACCACGCACCCTAGCGCAAGGACATCCTCACGGAAGAACAGAAAGTGCTGGCACTTAAAAACGCCCTGCGCTACTTTCCGGAGGGCCTTCATGCAACGCTCGCACCCGAGTTCGCTGCGGAACTTAAGGCCTACGGTCGCATCTATATGTACCGCTACCGTCCTTCCTATAAGATATATGCGAGTCCGATAGACGAGTATCCGGCAAAGAGCCGGCAGGCCGCGGCCATCATGGCCATGATCCAGAACAATCTGGACGAGCGTGTGGCCCAGCATCCTCACGAACTCATAATCTATGGTGGCAACGGGGCCATCTTCCAGAACTGGGCGCAGTACCGTCTGGTGATGCAGTATCTGGCCACGATGACTGACGAGCAGACGCTGGTGATGTATTCCGGGCATCCGCTCGGGCTGTTCCCGAGCCACAAGGATGCGCCGCGCGTGATAGTTACCAACGGAATGGTCATCCCCAATTATTCCAAACCGGATGACTGGGAGCGTTTCAACGCGATGGGCGTGAGCCAGTACGGGCAGATGACGGCAGGGTCCTACATGTACATAGGTCCGCAGGGGATAGTGCATGGCACCACCATCACAGTGATGAATGCCGCGAGAAAGCAGGGCGGAAGCCCAGCCGGCAAACTATTTGTCACCGCTGGCCTGGGCGGGATGTCCGGCGCGCAACCCAAGGCGGGCAACATCGCCGGAGTGGTGAGCGTTACCGCCGAAATCAACCCCAAGGCAGCCGAAAAACGCTTCCAGCAGGGCTGGGTGGATGAACTCCACGGCGATCTGGACGAACTCATCCCCCGCATCCGCGAAGCAGTGGCGGCACGCAAACCGGTATCCCTGGCATATGTGGGCAATGTGGTGGATCTCTGGGAACGCTTGGCGAAGGTGGATATGCACGTGGATCTCGGCTCCGACCAGACATCGCTCCACAACCCCTGGGCGGGAGGATACTATCCCGTTGGCTACAGCCTCGAGGAGTCCAAGCGAATGATGGCGGAGGAACCCGCAAAATTCAAGGAGGCCGTGCAGGCATCACTCCGCAGGCACGTTGCCGCCATCAACAAGCTGGCTGCCAAGGGAATGTATTTCTTCGACTATGGCAACGCCTTCCTCCTGGAAAGCTCTCGTGCGGGCGCAGATATCCTCAAGAAAGACGGCAGCTTCCGCTATCCGTCCTACGTGCAAGACATCATGGGCCCGATGTACTTCGACTACGGCTTCGGCCCGTTCCGCTGGGTGTGCATGAGTGAGGATCCGGCCGACCTGGCCAAGAGTGATGCCCTTGCGGTGAAGGTACTTGGCGAGATTGCGGCCACCGCTCCCGCGGAGATAGCCGGGCAGATGCGGGACAACATCCACTGGATAGAAGAGGCCGGGCGCAACCACCTCGTCGTGGGCTCCCAGGCCCGCATCCTCTATGCCGACTGCGAAGGCCGCACCAAGATAGCACTCGCGTTCAACGAGGCCATTCGTAAGGGAGAAATCACAGCTCCGATAGTGCTCGGACGCGACCATCATGACGTATCCGGCACCGACAGCCCGTTCCGCGAAACCTCCAACATCTATGACGGATCTCAGTTTACCGCCGACATGGCTGTGCAGAACGTCATCGGTGACGGCTTCCGCGGCGCCACCTGGGTAAGCATCCACAACGGCGGCGGAGTAGGCTGGGGAGAGGTGATCAACGGCGGATTCGGAATGGTGATAGACGGTTCCGAAGACTCCGCCCGCCATATCAGGGAGATGCTTTTCTGGGATGTGAACAACGGCATCGCCCGCCGAAGCTGGGCACGGAACGACGGTGCCCGCTTCGCAATCGAACGCGAAATGAACCGTACACCGGGGCTGAAGGTCACTCTTCCGAATTTTGCAGATGACGCCCTGGTACGCAGAGCTTTGAAATAACCAAAAACTATGAACCACATAATTTCCAACGAACGACTTACACTCGAACGTCTCAAGGCGATTATCGATAACAATGAAAAACTTGTGCTGTCGGAAGCTTCCGAAGGAGCAATAATCAAATGCCGGGAGTATCTAGACCGCAAGATGGAAGACATCGACCGTCCCCTCTACGGTATCACTACCGGGTTCGGATCCCTCTACAATGTGACCATTCCCAAGGACGAGCTTTCGCAACTCCAGTATAACCTGGTGGTATCCCACGCCTGTGGCGCAGGGGAGCCCGTCCGCCCTGAGATAGTCAAGCTGATGCTCTTCTTGAAAGTGCAGAATCTGGCATACGGACATTCCGGCGTCCAGCTCATTACGGTGCAGAGGCTGATGGATATGTTCAACGAGGACATCCTTCCCGTTGTTTATCAGCAAGGGTCCCTCGGCGCATCCGGTGACCTCGCCCCTCTCGCACACCTTAGCCTTCCGCTCATCGGCCTGGGAGAAGTCATGTACAAAGGCGAGATTCGCCCTTCCGCTGAAGTGTGGAAAGAAAAGGGATGGGAGCCCATCAAGCTGCAGTCTAAGGAAGGCCTTGCGCTGCTGAACGGCACCCAGTTCATGAGCGCCCATGCTGTCTGGTCCATTCTGAAGGGCATGCGCCTTTCCCGCTGGGCAGACCTTATCGGCGCAATGTCTCTCGATGCATTCGACGGCCGCATAGAGCCCTTCCTCTCACTTACTCATCAACTCCGCCCTCATACAGGGCAGATTGCCACGGGCAAGCGCTTCATGTCCATCCTGGCCGGAAGCCAGTTGATAAGCCGTGCGAAAGAGCATGTGCAGGATCCATATAGCTTCCGCTGCATCCCTCAGGTGCACGGTGCGGTGAAAGACAACATAATGTATGTTAAGTCGGTGATAGAGAATGAGATTAACTCCGCCACCGACAATCCCAACATCTTCCCGGACGAAGATATGATAATCTCCGCGGGTAACTTCCACGGAGAACCTATAGCCATCCCCATGGATGCCCTGGCGATAGCAATGTCTGAGCTGGCATCCATCTCCGAAAGGCGCACTTATCAGCTGATCCATGGTCTCCGCGGCCTGCCTAAATACCTGGTGGTCAACCCCGGGCTGAACAGCGGATTTATGATCCCTCAGTACACTGCGGCCTCGATCGTGAGCCAGAACAAGGGTCTCTGCTGGCCCGCATCCTGCGACTCCATTCCTTCATCGCAGGGCCAGGAGGACCATGTTTCCATGGGATCAAATGCGGCCACCAAGTTAGTACGCGTGGTGGACAACGCCGAAACCGTTCTGGCAATCGAGTTATTCAACGCCGCACAGGCCATGGAATTCCGCCGTCCAGCCAAGAGCTCTCCGCTGCTCGAGAGAGTGCTGAAGCACTACCGTAAGGAGGTCCCGTTCATTACAGATGACGCATACATGCATCCTTTCATAGAAAAGTCCATAGAGTTTATCCGTAAGGAAAACCTCCCCATATGATTTTATTCAGGAACATAGGTGAGCTCGCCGGCATAGCTCCGGAAGGCCTTCTGCGCAGGCAGGGGGCGGAGATGGCGGATGCCGGCATCCTTCACGATGCCTGGCTGGCAGTGGAAGATGGTAGAATTGTGGATTATGGGACCGGCCAGGCACCGGAGGCCGATGAGGTCATCGACGCCCGTGGCGGCATGATCCTCCCCACCTTCTGCGACAGCCACACTCATCTGGTGTATGCCGGATGCCGCGATGGGGAGTTCCTCGACAAAATAAACGGCCTGAGCTACGAGCAGATTGCTGCCCGTGGCGGTGGCATTCTGAACTCCTCCGACCTGCTGAATGCCACGTCGGAAGATGAACTGCTGGCGCAGTCGATAGAGCGTGTCCGAGAGGTGCTTGCGATGGGCACAGGTGCCCTTGAAATCAAGAGCGGCTACGGACTGAATCCGGAAGGGGAGATGAAGATGCTGCGCGTAATCCGCCGCATCCGCGAGAGCGTGCCGGCAAGCGTCCGGGCCACCTTCCTAGGCGCCCACGCGGTGGGCAGAGGATACACCCAGGGCGAGTATGTGCAGGCAGTGATAGATATGATGTCGCAGGCGGCGGAACTTGCTGATTATGTGGATGTTTTCTGCGACGAAGGGTTCTTTACCACCGCGGAGACCGAGCGCATTCTTAAGGCCGGAGCGAGGCATGGCTTGCGCGGCAAGATCCATGCGAACGAACTCGCTGTGAGCGGGGGAGTGCAAGCAGGGGTGAGGCATAATGCTCTGTCGGTAGACCATCTGGAACGCACCACCGATGCTGAGATCGAGGCCCTTCGCGGCAGAGAAACCATGCCGGTGATGCTCCCCGGCACATCCTTCTTCCTCGGCATCCCTTACGGCCGTGCGAAAGATTACATCAAGGCAGGCATTGGCCTGGCCCTGGCATCCGACTACAATCCTGGTTCATCCCCTTCGGGAGATATGCGCTTCGTGATGGCCCTGGCCTGCATCCACATGCGCCTGACGCCGGCAGAGGCCCTGAATGCCGTTACCATGAACGGCGCCTACGCGATGGGTGTAAGCGACATCACCGGATCCATCACCCGCGGCAAGCGGGGGGATTTCATCCTCACCCAACCCGGCTGGACACTCACCAAACTGCCTTATCTGCACCACACTCCTTACATCCGTTCGGTGTATCTGGAAGGGAAGGCAATTTAGTTTTGGCACGGTTTTGGTTTTTGTTCAAGTACTATAATGTACTAAACACCAAACTGCTATGAAACGTTCCATATTACTGCTTCTCTTTTTCGCTGTGATAGCGTGGGGTTGCACACCGGAAACACAGCCCGGTAATCAGGAAATAATAGAACAGAATACCGATGACGACACGGGGGTCGAGATCCCCACAGTCAGCGATGTCACTAACGATAGCGACGACAATATCGCTAATACTTCTTTCAAAAACATTATAACCATCACTTTCGCCGCCTCCGGAGCCACAGTCACCGGGGACAATGCGGGAATCGTGAAGATCAACGGCAATCAGGTTACCGCCACCAATACCGGTTCCGATGCAATCAAGTATGTACTCACCGGCACTTCCGACAATGGCTTTTTCAAGCTTTACAGCGGCAAGAAACAGGCGCTGGTGCTTAAAGATCTGAACTTGACCAATCCGTCTGGCGCAGCCATCAACAACCAGAGCAAGAAACGTACTTTCGTCGTTTTGGAGGGCACGAACAAACTGGCCGACGGAGCGGCCTACACCATGGAAGGAACCGAGGACCAGAAAGCGGCTTTCTTCAGCGAAGCTCAGCTGATTTTCAGCGGGGACGGAACGCTCACCGTGACCGCCACTGGCAAGGCCGGCATCACTTCCGACGATTACATCCGTTTCCTCGGAAAACAGACGGTGAACGTCACTTCCTCCGCCGGCCACGGCATCCGCGGCAAGGACTATATCCGGGTGGATGACGGCATCGTCAATGTCGCAGTTTCCGCCGACATGAAGAAAGGTTTCAGCTCCGATTCCCTGGTGCGTATTACTGGTGGTACTACTGTCATGAAAATCACCGGAAATGCAGCTTACGATGAAGAGGATCAGGATTATACCTCTTCCGGCGGCATCAAGGCTGACAAACTCTTCGAAATGACCGGCGGCAGCCTCTCCATCAACAACACTGGCAAGGGAGGAAAGGGCATCCGCGTCGGCAGCAGCACCGTGAGGGAAACTCTCGGCACCAGCTATGTCACCGGTGGCACGATTGATATTACCACAAGCGGCCAGAAAGTCGCCTACACGCTCAACGGAACCTCGGATGAAAAGAAATCCAAGGGTATCATGATCGGCTGGGCAGTCAAGAAAGACGAGCATACTTACTCTGATTTCTCCGGCGATTTCGTGGTCGCTGGTGGCAAGATTACCGTCAACTGTTCCAACGCAGAAGCCATCGAAGTTAAAAAGACGCTCACTATCAAGGGCGGCGAGGTCTATGCATGGAGCGAGGCGGACGATGCAATCAACAGTGCCAGCACCTTCATTATAGAAGATGGCCTGGTGTGCGGCATCTCTCAGGGCAACGATGGCCTGGACGCCAACGGCAACTTCTATGTCAAAGGCGGCGTGGTCTACGCATGCGGAAAAGGCTCCCCGGAACTTGCCATCGATGCGAATACGGAGGGTAGATTCAAGCTCTATGTGAGCGGTGGCACCATCTTCGCCCTCGGCGGTCTGGAATCCGGCGCCAGCCTCACCCAGACCTGCTATCAAGCCTCATCCTGGAGCACCAATAAATACTATTCCATCACCGTTGGGGAGGATACATACGTGTTCAAGACCCCGTCCAGTGGTGGCACTAAGTTGGTGGTATCCGGAGCGTCCAAGCCTACGGTCAAGTCCAATGTTACCGTGAGCGGCGGCACCGAGATATTCGGAGGTTATGGAGTGGTGAATGGCACCGTGAGCGGAGGGTCTGCCGTAACCCTTAGCACCTACACCAACAGCGGTGGCGGTCCCGGACGCCCGTAGAAAGTATTCTTTCTAATTTTTTGGTTTTCAAGAAAAAATGCCTATCTTTGCGCGCTTTTGTTCGAAGTGGCGAACAGCGATTTTACCACATCGGCAACAAGCCTTCCGGTTTTCCGGGAGATTCCTGATTATTAACTAAATAAAAACGCAAAAACATGGCAGAGTATTTACAGCCGGCGAAAAAGCAGGAAGTTTTCGCAAAGTACGGAAAGTCCAACACCGATACCGGTTCTCCTGAGAGCCAGATCGCACTGTTCTCCTACCGTATCGCACACCTTACCGAGCACGTAAAGCAGAACAAGAAAGACGTGGTTACCCGCCGCAGCCTTCTTCGTCTGGTCGGTAAGCGCCGTCAGCTCCTCGACTATCTCAAGGAAGTTGACATTGAAAGGTACCGCAGCATTGTCAAGGAGCTTGGTCTCCGCCGATAAGCACGATGCTTTGGGGGATGGGCCCGCAGAGGTCCATCCCTTTATTTTGGATTTAATAGCCCTTCCGGCATAGGGCCGGGAGCAGGCACAAGACGAAACAATAATGAACGTAATCAACAAGAAGATCGAATTACCCGACGGTCGGGTTATCGAAATCGAGACCGGTAAACTCGCCAAGCAGGCGGCCGGTTCCGCAGTCGTGAAGATGGGTGGCACCATGTTGCTCGCCACCGTGACTGCAGCAGACGAAGTCAAAGAAGGAACGGATTTCCTTCCCCTCTCGGTAGACTACCGCGAGAAGTATTACTCCGCTGGGCGTTTCCCCGGAGGTTTTTTGAAGCGCGAGAGCAAGCCCTCCGATTATGAGGTGCTCATCGCTCGCTTGGTGGACCGTCCTATCCGCCCCCTGTGGCCCGAGGATTTCCACAATGAGATTTTTGTTTATGTGAACCTGATTTCCGCAGAGAAGGACGTGCAGCCCGATGCACTTGCAGGGCTCGCCGCCTCCTGCGCACTTGCTACATCCGACCTCCCCTTCGGAGGCCCTATCTCGGAGGTTCGCGTCAGCCGTATCAACGGCGAATGGGTCATCAACCCCAACTTCAGCCAGATGGCAGATGCCGATATCGAGCTGATGGTCGCTGCTACCGAAGAGAACATCATGATGGTTGAGGGTGAAATGAAGGAAGTCTCCGAGGCAGACATGCTCGAGGCTATCAAAGTCGCCCACGAAGAAATCAAGAAGCACTGCCGCGTGCAGAAAGAACTCATGCATGAGCTCGGCACCGATGGCGAAAAGCGTGATTATCCTCACGATGTCGAGGATGAGGAACTGAAGGTCGCCGTCCGCAAGTCCTGCTACGACAAGTGCTATGAGCTTGCCAAGTCTGCAAAGCCCAAGCATGAGCGCGAAGCCGGCTTCAAGGCCATCAAGGAAGAATTCCTCGCCACCATCCCCGAGGAGGAACTCGAAGAGAAGACCCCCATCGTGGAGCGTTACTATCACGAGGTGGAGAAGGAAGCCATGCGCAACCTTATCCTCGACGAAGGCAAGCGCCTCGACGGCCGTGCCTGCAACGAGGTTCGTCCTATCTGGTGCGAGGTGGATTATCTCCCTTGCGCCCACGGTTCTGCCATCTTCACCCGTGGTGAGACCCAGTCGCTTGCGACCGTCACCCTGGGTACCAAGATGGATATGAAGGAAATGGACGAGGTCCTGATCCAGGAAGACCAGCAGTTCGTACTGCACTACAACTTCCCTCCGTTTGCCACTGGTGAGGCCAAGCCCATCCGTGCAACCGGACGCCGCGAGATCGGTCACGGCAACCTGGCCATGCGTGCCCTCAAGCCCGTGGTGCCGCTCGCACCCGAGAATCCTTACGCAGTCCGCGTAGTTTCCGATATCCTCGAATCCAACGGTTCATCTTCGATGGCATCCGTTTGTGGCGGTTGCCTCGCACTGATGGATGCCGGCGTGAAGATCAAGAAGCCCGTCGCAGGTGTTGCAATGGGTCTGATCACCGACGCTGAGCGCCCCAACGACCGTTACGCCATCCTCACCGACATCCTCGGAGACGAGGATCACCTCGGCGACATGTACTTCAAGGTCACAGGTACCGCCGATGGCATCACCGCTACCCAGATGGATATCAAGGTCGACGGCCTCAGCTACGAGGT
>JAGCUK010000096.1 GCA_017962925.1 Bacteroidales bacterium | reverse complement strand
GTTCCGTTATCGTGGTCGGCCCCGAACACAATATGCACGAGTGTGGTCTGCCTAAGTTTATGGCTGCAGAACTCTACAAGCCGTTCATTATCGGCAAGCTCATCGAGCGCGGCATAGTGAAGACTGTGAAGAGTGCGAAGAAGATCGTCGACCGCAAGGACCCGGTCATCTGGGATATCCTCGAGAACGTGATGAAGGGACATCCGGTGCTCCTCAACCGTGCACCTACCCTCCACCGCCTCGGTATCCAGGCTTTCCAGCCCAGGATGATCGAAGGAAAAGCCATCCAGCTTCATCCGCTCGCATGTACCGCTTTCAACGCGGACTTCGACGGTGACCAGATGGCTGTGCACCTCCCTCTCGGCAACGCCGCCATCATGGAGGCACAGTTGCTGATGCTGGGCTCGCACAACATTCTTAACCCCGCCAATGGAGCTCCTATCACCGTTCCTTCCCAGGATATGGTGCTCGGTCTCTATTATATCACCAAGATCCGTCCCGGTGCAAAGGGAGAGGGCCTGACATTCTACGGCCCCGAAGAGGTGATCATCGCTTACGATGAGAAGGTTATCGACATGCACGCCGAAATCAAAGTCCGCGTGCCCGTCGACAAGCTGGATGCCTCCAAGGGAACCCAGATCATCAAGACCACTGCCGGCCGCATCATCGTCAATCAGTACGTTCCGGACGAGGTGCCTTACGTGAACGAAGTTCTCGGCAAGAAGGCTCTGCGTAACATCATCACCCTGGTCATCAAGAACACAGGTGTGACCCGCACCGCCAAATTCCTTGACGATATCAAGAACCTCGGTTACGACCAGGCATTCCGCGCGGGCATCTCCTTCAACCTCGGCGATGTCATCATCCCCAAGGAGAAGGACGAGCTGATCGACTCCGGATACAAGCAGGTGGGCGAGATCAAGAACAACTATGCGATGGGGTTCATCACCAACAACGAGCGTTACAACAAGGTCATCGACCTTTGGACGACCATCGACAACAAGCTGACCGGCATCGTGACCAAGCAGATCTCGGCCGACCAGCAGGGCTTCAATCCCGTGTTCATGATGCTCGATTCCGGCGCCCGTGGTTCAACCCAGCAGATCAAGCAGCTCTGCGGTATGCGTGGCCTCATGGCCAAGCCCCAGAAGAGCGGTGCCGCCGGTGCAGAGATTATCGAGAATCCTATCATCTCCAACCTGAAGGAAGGAATGACGGTGCTCGAATACTTCATCTCTACACACGGTGCACGTAAAGGTCTGGCAGATACCGCCCTCAAGACCGCTGATGCAGGTTACCTGACAAGGCGTCTGGTGGACGTATCGCACGACGTCATCATTACCGAAGAGGACTGCGGAACCCTCCGCGGCCTCATCGCAACAGCAATCAAGAACAAGGACGAGGTGGTCGAATCGCTCGGCGAGCGCATCCTCGGCCGTACAACCGTTCACGATATCTTCAATCCACTCACCGGAGAACTCATCCTGCATGCAGGTGAGGAAATCCGCGAGGCACAGGCAGAACTCATCGACTCTCTGCCCATCGAGCAGGTGGAAATCCGTTCGGTGCTCACTTGCGAAAGCCGTCACGGCGTTTGCGCAAAGTGCTACGGACGCAATCTTGCCACCAGCCGCATGGTCGAGAAGGGTGAGGTTGTCGGTGTCATCGCCGCACAGTCCATCGGCGAGCCTGGTACTCAGCTTACTCTGCGTACCTTCCACGTTGGTGGTACCGCCGGCGGTTCTGTGGTGGATTCTTCGATCGACTCCAAGTACAACGGCAAGCTCCAGTTTGAGGAACTCCGTACTATCGAGAGAGTCAGCGAAGACGGAGAGGCAGAGACCGTGGTAGTCAGCCGCATGACTGAACTCCGCATCGTGGACGAAAACACCGGATATGCTTATTCCCAGTACGATATTCCTTACGGCGCCGTTCTCTTCAAGAAAGAAGGTGAGAAGGTGAGCAAGGGAGACCGCATCTGCGAATGGGATCCTTACAATGCCGTAACTCTGGTCGAAACCGCCGGTAAGGCAGCTTTCGAGAACATGATCGAAGGTGTAACGTTCCGCAAGGACAACGCCGACGAATTCAGCATGAGCACCGATAAGGTTATCATCGAAAGCAAGGATAAGACCAAGAACCCGACGCTGGTTATTCTCGGCGAGAACGGTGAGACCCTCAGGACCTACAACCTGCCTGTGGGCGCACACGTCACGGTCGAGAACGGAAGCAATGTGCGCGTTGGCGAGATTATCATCAAGATACCTCGCGCCATCGGCAAGGCTTCTGATATCACCGGCGGTCTGCCGCGAGTCACCGAACTCTTCGAGGCTCGTAATCCTTCCAACCCTGCCATCCTTTCCGAGATTAACGGTGAGGTTATCATGGGCAAGGTGAAGAGGGGTAACCGCGAGATCGTGGTGAAGAACCGCAGCGGCATCGAGAAACATTATCTGGTACCTCTGACCAAACAGATCCTCGTGCAGGAAAACGACTATGTGAAGGCCGGTACGCCTCTGTCTGACGGCGGCGTTTCTCCTTCCGACATTCTCAATATCCTCGGTCCCGTGAAAGCCCAGGAATACATTGTGAATGAAGTTCAGGCCGTTTACCGCCTGCAGGGCGTGAAAATTAATGACAAGCACTTCGAAATCATCGTGCGTCAGATGATGCGCAAGGTGGAGATCACCAATCCGGGCGATACCGAGTTCCTCCAGGACGAACTGGTGGACAAGAGCCGCTTCATGGATGTGAACGATGCCATTTATGGCAAGTTCCTGGTGCTCGAGCCCGGTGATTCCGAGCGCTATGTGATGGGCGACCTCGTGAGCGCACGCGATATGCGCAGCGAGAATGCCTCGCTGGAGCGTCAGGGCCGCAAGGGTCTGACTGCCCGGCCGGCAGAGCCCGCCACCGCCCGCCTGATGCTCCAGGGTATTACCCGTGCAGCATTGAGGACCAACAGCTTTATCTCTGCAGCTTCCTTCCAGGAGACCACCAAGGTGCTCAGCGAAGCCGCTATCCGCGGTCGCGTCGATCATCTCGAGGGCCTGAAGGAGAACGTCATCTGCGGCCATCTGATTCCCGCCGGTACCGGCCTTGCCGATTACCAGGATATCGTGGTCGGTCGCAAGGATGAGGGTGTGCAGGATCAGTTGATGGATCTGTAGGCTTGATTCTTAGCGGTTTACGCAAAAGCGTCTGGTGCGAAAGTGCCAGACGCTTTCTTTTTAGTGCCTGATAATCAGGAAGATTTTTGTACCTTTGTATCCATTATGCGAACACTTTTCCTCACAAATACCCTTACCCGCACGAAAGAGGTTTTCAAGCCCGTGAATCCCGGGCATGCGGGGATGTATGTCTGTGGCCCTACCGTTTATGGGGATGCCCATCTGGGCCATGCCCGCCCGGGTGTGACCTACGATGTGCTTTTCAAGCTCCTCCGCCACCTCGGCTACAAGGTGCGCTATGTGCGCAACATCACCGACGTTGGCCATCTGGAGCATGATGCCGATGAGGGTGAGGACAAGATCGCGAAGAAGGCGCGCCTGGAGCAGCTGGAGCCGATGGAGGTGGTGCAGGCCTATACCCTGCGCTATCACGAGGCGATGCGCCAGCTGAACGTGGCGCCTCCGTCCATCGAGCCGCGCGCATCCGGGCATATAGTGGAGCAGATAGAGGCAATCAAGAAGATTCTTGAGGCAGGATATGCCTATGAATCCAACGGCAGTATCTACTTCGACGTGCAGAAGTACAATCAGGACCATCACTATGGGGTGCTTTCCGGCCGCAATCTCGACGACACCCTGGAAGGCACCCGCAGCCTGGACGGGCAGAGCGACAAGCGCGCCCCTTATGACTTCGCCCTCTGGAAGAAGGCAGAGCCCGAGCATATCATGCACTGGCCGTCCCCCTGGAGCGAAGGCTTCCCCGGCTGGCATCTGGAGTGCTCGGTGATGGGAGAGAAGTACCTTGGCGAGGAGTTCGACATCCACGGAGGAGGAATGGATCTGATGTTCCCCCACCACGAGTGCGAAATTGCCCAGAACGTGGCTTCCCGCGGCACCCAGGGCGTGCACTACTGGGTCCAC
>JAGCUK010000095.1 GCA_017962925.1 Bacteroidales bacterium | reverse complement strand
GCCTACAGCGGGTACGATCCCGAATTCTCCAACTACAGTGCACTCTCCATCGGTATGGATACCAACCGCTTCCCCCGAAACAGGGAGTTCGGCCTCGGAGTCACTCTTAACTTATAATCAGGAAGGAATATGAAAAATACAGTCAAATATTCTATCATCTGCCTGCTCGGAGCCTCGCTCCTTGCCAGTTCCTGCAACTTTCTGAATGTCGACCCTATAAGCGAGATTCCCGAAAGCCAGATGTGGCAGAACCAGCGTGACGTCAACGCCGGTATCGCAGAAATATATTCTTCCTTCAGGACCGCCCTCAGGACCAACTGGTTCTGCTGGGGAGAAATGCGTTCGGACAACTTCGTCCTCTACCAGGAACTTCCTTCGGAGTATTCCAAGCTCCTGCTCAACCAGATGACCACCGACCTGCCTTCCACCAGCTGGCAGAGCCTCTATAAGGTCATCAGCAATACCAACTTCGCCATCCAGAACATCCCGGATTCCGAAATCACCGACCAGGCCCTCAAGAACGACTATCTGGCCCAGGCGTATGCGATGCGTGCCCTGTGCTACTTCTACGCCGTGCGCGTATGGGGTGCCGTTCCGGTATATCTCGAGCCCGTGGACAACATCGCCACAGCAAAGGTGCAGGGACGCACCGCCAAGGAGGATGTGCTCAGGGATGTGATCATCCCCGACCTGGAAATGGCCGAATCCCTCATCAACCCTGCCAACGTTGAGCGCAAGCGCATCAGCCGCAACGCCATCTACTCCATCCTCGCCGACGCCCAGATGTGGCTCGGAGAGTGGGAGGCCGCCGATGCTACCATCGACCGCTTCATGGCCGCCAACGGCAGCCCGAGTTCGGCAACCACCAACTCCACCGTCGTGTTCGAGAAGGATATGACCAAGCTCAAGAACTCCTTCGTGGAATGCCTCAACAACAAGGCCGGCGACAACAACCCCAACGTGGACGAGTACGGCGATCCCAACGAGTTCATCTTCGTCATCCACCAGAACATCAACGAAGCCGGCCAGAACAACTACTCCCTGATCTGGAGCATCCTCGGATGCGGAATGGGACAGGGTTCGGTCGTGGTCCTCTCCCCGAAACTGCAGACGATCTACGAGAACGCCGCAGCCAAGGCTCCCGTGGACAAGCGCTTCGAGAATTATCTCTGCCCTTCCAAGAGCAGCGCAGAGTCTTATCAGGTGCATAAGTATATGGCTAACGGCGCCCGCGTCAACTATCAGGACTACATCAACTGCCAGGCCGCCTATCCCATTTACCGCTACACCGACGTGCTCCTGATGCAGGCCGAGGTCAAAGCCAACCTCGACAAGTGGCAGGATGCCCTCAACCTCGTGCAGTTCGTGCTGGACCGCGCCGGAGTCTCCTCCAAGATTGCCGCGCTGAGCGATTTCAGCTCCCGCGACGAACTCATCGACTACATCCTCGACCAGAAGCAGATCGAGCAGGTGGGCGAGGGCAAGCGCTGGTTCGACCTGGTGCGCAACCACAGGGTCGTGGAGGTGATGAACCCCATCAACGGCCTCAGCAGCACCGACGAGGAACTCTTCCCCATCAACCAGAGCGTTCTCAATCTCTGCCAGAATGCCTACAAGCAGAACCCCGGTTATTAATATAAGGAGGAAAAGGAAATGAAAAAGATAACAATAGCAACATTGGCAATCGCCCTGCTTTCGCTCTGCCTCGGATGCTCCGAATTCAAGATGCAGACCGACTACCACTACGAAAGCAAGCCCCTGGATCCTCACGTAGGAGTGAACGCCTGGGAATATATGCAGTCCCGCGAGGACCTCTCCGAGATGGTCGAGGCCGTGCAGTACACCGGTATGGAAGACTACTACACCCAGACCGCCAGGACCATCACCTATCTCTTCCTCAACAATACCGCGATGGCGAATTTCCGCAATGCCCACTCGCAGATCGAGAAGATCGAGTATTGGGACAAGGATGAGGTGACCCGCCTCCTTCTCTACCATATGGTCATCGGCGAATACCATTCCCTGAATCAGAAGCTTCCCGTGCAGCCTATGTACGTGAAGACCCTCCTGGACGGCGAATGGGGCCTTATGACCCTCAAGGTCAACAAATCCTCTTCGAACTCCATCGGCTATCCCATTGCAAACGGCAACATAGTCGCCAACGAGAAGGGGAGTATCTTCAACAGCAGGCAGTCGAGTTCCGTGGCATCCAACATAATGCCCAAGAACGGTGTCATCCACATTATGAACGACTACGCCATGTATCGCAAGACCGCAACTGATGTCACACCCTTTTAATGGATAACGGAATGAAAAAGATTATATCAGCACTCGCCCTCGTCCTGGCTCTTTCGCTGGTCTCCTGCACTGAGACCGAGCCCGATTATACCGGAATGAAGGCACCCACTATCGAACTGATGTACGATACCATCTATCCCGACCTCAACAGGGTGGACAACACCCCCGTGGTCTGCGTAATCTTCTCGGAAGCAGGACTCTCGAAAGTCTCCCTTTTCAAGACCGAAGCCGGCGTGGACAGCCCCGTTTCCGTAATCACCGAATTCCGGGATGCCCATCAGTATTCCCTCAAGGAGACTCCTTCCTGGAATACCGATATCACCGCCCTTACCGTCCGCGCCGAGGATAAGGCCGGGCGCAAGGCGACCGCCAGCATCAACGTCAGCGTGACTCCCGTGCTTCCCGCACCCGTCATTACCTTCGAAAGGGAGAAGATCGTGATCAACGAACGTAACGAGGATCCCAACGAAATCCAGACCAGGTTCGACGTCGTTTCTTCCAACACCCTGCAGAGCGTGAAGGTGAGTCTCTTCACCTCGGAAGGTATTGTGGACGTGCCGCTTCAGCCGGCATTCCATATCGGCGACGAGACCTACAGCTTCGACCAGACCATCACCTATCTCGAGGGCTACAGAGGCCTCCAGGTAACGGCTACCGATGCCAACGGCAAGATGAAGATCGAGACCCTGCCCGTGAATTACATCCCCGCGCCGGTTCCCGTCTTCACACCCCTGGACGGCACCACTCTCGACAGGATCATCGTCCGTTCGACCGATTCAAAGACCTTCGGTTTCCACATCGATTCCGAGGCCGGCCTCTCCAATGTCGAGGTCAGCAAGATATCCAAGAATGCACTGGGCGAAGAGGTTGTCACCAGCGTGAACGTCGCTTACTACTCCCCGGATACCGATTTCTCCAAGGACTACTCCTACACTCTCGACTCCTTCGATCCTGCCTGCCACGCCATCGAATTCACGGCCACCGACAAGCTGAATCACAAGGCGGTCGTCAAAATCCCCACCGTCGTGGACATGCGCTATGCCGAGAATATCGTGATCGCATCCCAGTACAATGCCAAGGCCCCTCTTACCCTTGACGAGTTCCCCGGACAGGAAGCCTACTGCTTCTTCTCCATCAAGGACTTCAAGACCTACAGCCTCCACTACTTCTGGGAGCAGGAGAACCGCAGGAACATCGACCTGTTCTACTTCTCCTGGAACTACGCCAATGCCAACGACAACGGCGCCCGTATCATGAAGGCCAGCGAGGAGCGCTCCGGCCAGGACAGCGAAAGGTACCTTGCCGATGTCACCGGTGGAATCCCCGAACTTGGCACAGGTTCCGACTGGGGCAGCCGCAACGCTACCTACATGAAGAAGCTCACCGATGCCTATAAGTTCGATTTCGACAATGTGACTGTCGACGACCTGATGGCTCCCGCAGTGCAGAGCTACGTGGCCCAGGGCAAGGTTGCCGCCGACTGGTACGGCTACAAGCCCGGTGACTGCCTCATCTTCAAGACCGGCCCTCTGTCGACCTGCCCGAACGCGATGGGTGTCATCCGCTTCGATGTATTCGAAGGCAGCAAGACCAACTTCGGCAGCGCCCCCGTCTACATTGTGATTTCCATCAAAGCTCAGATAGTAGACTGATGAAAAAGATAGTCAACACACTCGCAGCATTGTGCCTGTCTGTCTGCGCCCTCGCGCAGGCAGGCAGCTACGATGTGGTCGTGTACGGAGGCACCGCATCCGGTGTCATCGCCGCTTATTCCGCCGCGAAGGAAGGCCTCAGCGTGGCCCTCGTCGAGAGGACTGCCCACGTGGGCGGCCTGACCACCAGCGGAATCGGCAACGTCGACATCGGCTGGGCCACCACCGTAGGCGGCTACACGGCCGAATTCCTCAGGACGGTCGGTGCCCATTACGGCACTCCCCACCGTATGCAGATAGCCCTCGAGTGCAAGATCGCCGAGGGAATCTTCAACGATATGCTGTCCCGTGAGGGAGTCGATGTGCTCTACCATTCCCGCCTCATGGAAAAGGGCGGAGTGGAGGTGAAGGACGGCAAGATTGTCTCCATCACCCTCGAGAACGGAAGCAAGCTGCAGGGCAAGGTTTTCATCGACTCTTCTTATGAGGGAGACCTCATGGCCCAGGCCGGAGTGAGTTATCTCACCGGCCGCGAGGGTGCGGACGAGTTCGGCGAATCCTCCGCCGGCATCGCGGAATACAGGCACTTCAGGACCTACACCCCGGAAGAAATGAACGAGGTGCGGAAGATCGCTGCCAAGTATCCTCTCGATATCAAGTTCGAGGAGAAGCAGCCCAAGGGAAAGGCCGACGGCAAGACCCAGGCCTATGTCTATCGCCTGACGGTGACCGACGATCCCGACAACAGGGTGCCCTTCTACAAGCCTGAAGGATACGATCCCGACAGGTATATCAGCGCCCTCTACCGCATCCAGAAGCGCAGCCTCACCCGCTTTGCGCAGGTGGTGACGCTCTATCCTCTTCCCAACCGGAAGTACGACCTCAACCACATGGACCTCATCAACGCCTCCTGGAATTATCCCGACGGCAGCTATGAGTTGAGGGATGCCATCGACCTGTATCACCGCCGCTACCAGGAAGGCCTGTTGTGGTTCTTCGGTCACGATCCCCGCGTGCCGGAGGCCCTGCGCCAGGATACCCAGCGCTACGGCCTTGCCGCCGACGAATACACCGACAACGGCAACTGGCCCTGGCAGCTCTACATCCGCGAAGGCCGCAGGATGAGGGGTGAGTACATCATGATCCAGCAGGATGCATGGGACCATCCCACCAAGGAGGATGCGGTTGCCATCGGCTCCTACTTCCTCGACTGCCACTTCGTGTCTTCCGTAGTGAACAAGAGGGGCTTCCACATGGAGGAGGGTGCATTCGACTACACCCCCTACAGGCCCTACGAGATTCCCTACAGGAGCATTACCCCTAAAAGAGATGAGTGCACCAACCTTCTTGTGCCCGTGTGCATGAGCGCATCCCACGTGATCTGCGCATCGCTCAGGATGGAGCCCGTCTACATGATGCTCGGACAGGTCGCGGCCGATGCCGCAGCCCTTGCCATCAGGGACGGAAGTCCGGTGCAGGGCATCGACATCAAGGAACTCCAGTCCAAGCTCAGGGCCCAGAAGCAGATCATCCACTTCAAACCCCCGCTGGGCATGTACCTCATGCCGGAGCAGTTCGAAGGAGTGGTGATGGACGACACCGATCTCAAACTCAACGACGGCATCTGGAGCCACTCCACCAGCCAGGGCCCCTTCATGCTGTATAACTATCGTTTCATGAACTGCAACCCCAAGGGCGGCGAAGAGGCGGTCTTCAAACCCACTCTGCCGGAAAAGGGCAAGTACGAAGTTCAGATTATGTATTCTGCGTCCGGCAACAGGACCAAGAAGGCAGACGTGGTGGTAGTGGACCGCAAAGGCACGCACTCCTGCCCCGTCGACATGACGGTCAGCCCCCGTGCAGACGGCGGCTACTGGCATAGCCTCGGCGTATATGTCCACGATCCCAAGAAGCCCCTCAAGGTTGTCATCAGCAACAAGGGCGAAGGCGGAATCGTCGTGGTCGACGCAGTCAGATTTATCAAGAAGTGATGAAAAAGATAATAAATATCCTGATTTTGGCACTTGCCGTCCTTCCGCTTGCCGCGAAGGGCAGCCCCTTCTCGGTGAAAGTGGATGGCAGGAAAGTGAGCGTTTATGAGGCCAAAGTATCGCCTGCCGACAGCCTTCGGCGCATGAAGGGCATGGACGACAAGAAAGGCTCTGCCGATATATTCGAGACGGCCTACTTCTGCTCTGCCGACATCACCGGGCCTTCAACCGTAAAGGTGAAGGTCGGATACGATGTGCATACTGCAAAGGTGCTCCCTTCATCCAGGGGGATAGTGCCCGAAATCTCCGGCCGTGAGGTCAGCTTCCAGGCTGTTCCTGGCGACAAGCTCACCCTGGAGCTGAACGGTGACGAGTATCACTCGCTGCATGTTTTCGCGGACCCCAAGGATGAGGATGTGCCGGATCCGTCCGATCCGAATGTCATCTATTACGGCCCCGGCGATCACTATGTCTCGAGGCTTATCGTCCGCTCGAACCAGACCCTGTATCTCGCTCCAGGAGCCGTTCTCTACGGAGAGATGTACCTGAACGCCCAGAACGGCGTCTGCTCACCTGTCGTTTCGCTGATAGGCGATAATATCAAGGTGCGCGGCAGGGGCATTATCGACGGGTCTCTCTGCACCACGCTTACCACGAACCTGCTTTCCGTCGTCGGAAACAACATTTCCATCGAAGGCATAGTTCTCAGGGACGGCAGCGTATGGACGCTTCCGGTCAAGAACAGCAAGAACGTCGTAATCGACGGCATCAAGATCATAGGCTACAGGGCCAATTCCGACGGAATCGACGTCTGCAACAGCGAAGATGTGGTCATACGCAACTGTTTCATCCGCACTCTGGACGATCTGATTGTCATCAAGACCCTCCGCAGCGGGGGCCCGTGCAGGCGGGTGCATGCATACCGCAACATCCTCTGGAACGAGGTCGCCCATGCCGTGAGCGTGGGAGCCGAGATCGCCAAAGATGTCTCGGACATTGTTTTCGAGGACAGCGACATCATCCACGATAAAGGTCGTGAATGGAGCATGCGCGTCTATCATTGCGACGAAGCAAGGGTTTCCAACGTGGTGTTCCGCAATCTCCGTATTGAGGAAAGCAGGAATTTCCTCTCCCTGTGGATCAACAGCGCCATCTGGAGCAGCACCGCCGAGCGCGGGCACATAGACAACATCGTCTTCGAAGACATCGTCGCTACCAATGTGCTGCGCCCGACCATCCAGGTGCTCGGATACGACGCCTCCCACCTTGTGAAAGACGTCGTAATAAAGAACGTGGTGGTGAACGGACGCACCGTTACCGCCAAAGACGTTACCAAGAATGAATTCACGAAGAATATAACAGTAAAACGATAGCATTATGAAAACCAGAAACATTTTGGCCGCATTGGCACTAGTGATTGCAATGCCGGCATTTGCCCAGGAATTCGAAGAAACCATGGGCACCCTTCCCGTTATGATGAGCGCCGACGACCTCAACGAGGAAAACGGTTTCCGCTACAGCGGCAAGTTCACCTATGAGGGCGACGCCGAAATCCAGTACACCGGCGCCACTCCCAAGAACGCCACCTACAAGACTCAGTTCGGCAACGAGGCTTCCAGGAGCTGCAACGTGCGCATCTCCGACAAGCACAACTGCTATTTCCAGATCAACGGCATCAACACTATGGGCATCAAGAAGCCCGTGGTCGGTTTTGCTCTCCTGAAGGGTGTCCGCCGCTTCGACGGCACCGACCTCGTGGTTGAATGGAGCGAAGACGGCCTGCGTTGGACCTAACTCGATTTCGAACCTCTCGGCACCGATGAAGGCTCCGAACTCGTGTTCACCTACCGCCGCACCTCCCCTCTGCCCAACAAGGAGAAGCTTTCCCTCCGTTTCCGCCAGAACGGTTACGGTTGCGTCTTCAGAATCGATGACGTGAGCGTCGGTCCCAAGAAGGTCAAGAAATAATGAGGCTGAGGCTTCTTATAACCCTCTGCGCTACTGTTCTGACCGCCCTCGCCGGCGCTCAGAACAGTTACCGAGTTAATTCCCCGGACGGAAAAACCTGCCTGCAGGTGATCGTTTCGGACGAGGTCACCCTTACTCTTTCCAATGGCGGCGACATCCTTCTGAAGGACTCCAGAACCGGCCTCAGCACCAGCGAGGGCGAGTTCGGAAAGGGCTTCCGGGTGAAGAAAGCCGTCCGGAGCCATGTCGATGAGAGCTTCGATACTCCCGTCCATGTCCGCAGTAAGGAAAGGGCGGTTTATAATCAGCTCGTGCTGAAAGGACGGGGAGCATACGACCTGGTGCTGAGGGCCTACGACGAGGGTGTCGCCTGGCGCTATGTATATAACGGCAAGAAAGCCCTGACGGTGAATTCCGAGACCGCGGACTTCATATTCGACGGCGATCCTCTTGCGTATGTGCCTTACGTCAGGAAGACGGGAGATTTCAACATTCAGTTCTTCAACACTTTCGAAAACACTTACGCCCGTCACGCCGTTTCCGAATGGCGCCGCGGCCAGCTCGCTTTCCTGCCCATCCTCTTTGAGGCCGGCAACGGAAAGAAGTTCTGCATCGCCGAGTCGGATCTGGAGCACTATCCGGGAATGTATCTGCTGGGAGAGGGAGAAGGCCGTGTGCACGGAGTCTTCGCACCCTATCCCAGGAAGATGCGCCAGGGCAGCCACGATCCTTCCGTGACCATAGGCGGCCACAATCAGGTGGTGACCGAGAGGGAGGACTACATCGCCCGCCTCAATCCCGGCTGGCAGATGCCCTGGAGGGTGGTCGCGATAGCTGAGAACGATGCGGATCTTCTGGACAACAACCTCGTCTACAAACTCGGCCGCCCCACCGTCGAAGGCGATTTCTCCTGGGTAAAGCCCGGAATGCTGGCCTGGGACTGGTGGAACGACTGGAACATCACCGGAGTGGATTTCGAGAGCGGAGTCAACACCGCCACCTATAAGTACTACATCGATTTTGCTGCTGCCTATGGCATCCCTTACGTCGTCCTGGACGACGGCTGGTACGACCGAATGGCGGGGAGCGCATTCGCCATAGTGCCGGAGATCGACCTCCCCGAGCTCATCCGTTATGCCGATACCAAGGGCGTGGGCCTGATGCTCTGGGTGGGATACTACGTGTTCCAGAAAGACATGGAGCGCGTCATCCGCGAATATGCGCAGATGGGCATAAAAGGCTTCAAGCTCGATGCCATCGGCCGGGACGACCAGCTGATGAACGAATTCTACTACAAGGCTGCCGCCCTGGGTCTGGAAAACCGCGTGGTGCTTGACTTCCACGGCGGAGCGAAGCCCGCGGGCCTCAATAAGACCTATCCCAACGTGCTCAACTTCGAGGGCGTCCACGGTCTGGAGCAGCTGAAAAACCCCAGCTATGAATGCGACCTGGTTACCTACGACGTCACCTTCCCCTTCATAAGGTCGATAGCGGGCCCTGTGGACTACACCCAGGGAGCAATGAAAAACGGCACCAAGGCATCGTACCGCAGCGTATGGTCGGAGCCTATGAGCCAGGGAACCCGTTGCCGGCAGCTTGCCGAGTATGTGGTGTTCTCTTCGCCCCTCTGCATGCTCTGCGACACTCCCACCAATTATTACAAAGAAGATGAATGCACCCGCTTCATCTCTTCGATTCCTACCGTCTGGGATGAAACCCGGGTTATCGACGGCAGGCTCGGCGAATATGAAACCATAGCCCGCCGTGCATACGACGGCAGCTGGTATGTGGGTTCGCTCGCCTCCTGGGAAGGCCGGGATGCGGCGCTGAACCTCTCCTTCCTCCCGGAAGGGCGCTACCGTGCCGAGATATTCTGCGACGGAGTGAATGCCGGCAGGAATGCCGCCGACTACCGTCACGGTTATACAGAATGCAGTTCTGCCGATACCCTCAATATCCGCATCGCTCCTGGCGGCGGATACGTTATTAGATTTAAAAAGATATGAAAAAGCACCTTCTGATACTAGCCTGCCTGTGCCTCTTCGGCACATCGGCGATGAATGCGCAGGAGCGGATCATCAACCGCTACGGACTTGAAATATTCATGGGAAAAGGCCGGGTCTGGAAACTTATGGACGAGGCCAAGATAACGAGCCATGGCATCTTCGATGTGGAGAAAGCCCCTGCCGACATGTTCGAGCCCTACACCCGTTCGCGCAGTTTCCTGAAGGAAGATGATTTCCACAACTGCGAAACCATCGAAGTGGTATACAAAAAATACCCTTCCTACGAGCTTAAGCTCGCTCTGGACCTTCCCCGGAACAGGGAAGGCAAGAGCCTGCCCTTCATGGTATGGATTCACGGCGGCGGCTGGCATACCGGCAACTTCGGCGGCCACAGCCTGCATTCCCGTTTCCTTGCAGGCAACGGAATAGCCGGCGTCCGGATTTCCTATTCGCTGCTCACCCAGGGAGCCGTTTTCGCCGACACCTGGCAGGACATTCAGGATGCCCTGGCCTATGTGCGCGAGCATGCCGCAGAGTACAATCTGGATCCGGACCGTTTCGGCTTCGCCGGACACTCCGCGGGAGGCCACCTGGCGTCTTATGCCGCCATGCGCATTCCCGGCACCAAACTCCTCATCAGCCTTAACGGCATCTACGATCTGGTGAACACCGTTCCGGACTATGTTCCTTCGTCCCGTCACGACGAATACTTCGGCCTCGCCAGCCAGGAGTCCAGGGCAGAGTGCTCGCCTGTCACTTTCGTGCACTCAGATGCGCCTTATTGCCTGCTGACCTTCACCGGCGGAGATACCCTGGTGGACAAGGAGCAGGTGAAAACCTTCACCCGTGCCCTGCGAGCAAAGGGAGTGAAGTACGACCTTATCTACAAGGACTATTACTCCCACAACGGTTTCAACGACACCGATCTCTTCGAACCCATGGTGATGAAAATGCTGATCACCGCACAGCAATACCTGTAAGATGAAGCTTCTTGCCCGCATATCCGCTGCCCTGTGCCTGCTCTGCACAGCCGCCACCGCCGCACCGCGCTACGATGTGGTGGTTGTGGGCGGCACTCCCGGCGGGATTACCGCAGCCATATCCGCGGCAAGGGAAGGGATGAACGTGCTTCTGCTGGAACGCACTTCGCACATAGGCGGCCTGCCTGCCAACGGGCTCGGCGCCACCGACATCACCACCCGCGGAGCGACGGCCGGTCTTTTCCTGGAGTTCGTGGGGAGGAACAGGCAGTATTATGAGCAGACTTACGGCCCCGCTTCCCGGCAGCTGGCGGATTGCAGCGATGGCTATCACTTCGAACCTTCCGTTGCCGAGAAAACCTTCCTGGCGATGCTGGAGGAGTGCGGAGACCGCGTGACCATCCTCCTCGAAAGGCAGTTCGACAGCGATCCCGCAAACGTCACAATGGACGGCGGTAAGGTTCTGTCTGTCAAGATATTGAACCGTCAGACCGGAAATACGGAGGAGTATGAGGCGCGGGTGTTCATAGATGCCACCTACGAGGGAGACCTGGCCGCAGCGGCCAACATCCCATACAGGATTGGCCGTGAAGGGCGTGCCGAGTATGGCGAGCCTTGCGCCGGCCGCATCTACCGCCACTGGGGAGTTCAGTTCGGGAGGGGGGAGAAATCCTCCTACAACGGCTTCGAGGGCTATGAATCCGAGGGGACCACTTATCTTGGGGACAATGCCGTGCAGGCCTACAACTACCGCCTCTGCCTCACTTCCGACAAGAGCGCCAGGGTGCCCATACGCAAGCCGGCAAACTACAATAGGGAAGAGTATGCCTCGATGGTGGAGGATGTGCTCCAGTGCCGCAACACCGGTGTCACTCCCGACTGGCCCGGGGATCCGAAGGGCATAGCAAGAGTCACCAACATGGTGAAGCTGCCCAACGGAAAGACCGATGCCAACAACCAGCATATGGCTTTCATCTCCACCGACCTGCCGGAAGAGAACTGGCCCTGGCCGACCGCTACCTGGGAATGGAGGGACAACTTCGCCCGCCGGCTCCGGGACTACACCCTCGGCCTGCTGTGGTTCGCCCAGCACGACAAGGCCCTGCCGGCATCTTTCCGCAAGGAATGCCTGCGCTGGGGGCTCTCGGCAGATGAGTATGCCGACAACGACCATTTCCCCCGCCAGGTCTACGTGCGCGAGGGCAGGAGGATGAAGGGGACTTACTTCTTTACCGCCAACGATGCCATCGCAGTCGCTCCCGGGCAGAGGCCTCCTATCCACCGCGAAAGCATCACCTCCAGCCACTATGCACTGGACTCGCACGCCTGCCATAAGAGGGAGGAGGGCCGCGTCCACCTGGACGGATTCTTTGGCTACGAAAGCGTGCCGTACACCATTCCTTTCGGGGTGATGGTGCCGGAAAAGGTAGAAAATCTCCTCTTCCCCGTTCCCGTTTCCGGGAGTCACGTAGGCTTCTCCACCATGAGGATGGAGCCTTGCTGGATGGCCCTCGGGCAGGCCGCCGGAATTGCCGCTGCGCAGGCGGTGCGTAGCGCCCTCCCCGTGCAGGAACTGCCGGTGTCCGCAATCCAGGATGAACTCCTCAAAGTGGGGGCTTCCCTTATATATTTCAAGGACGTCACTCCTTCTTCGCCAGACTTTGCAATGGTGCAGAAGATGGCGCTGGCAGGATACATCCCCGAGTGGGAGGCCCGCCTGGGCGACGCCCCTACCGCGGCGGAACTTGAGACCTTCCGCAGCCTGTCCGGAATGGAGATTCCTTCCGGGCTCGCCACAAGAAAAGAAATACTACAGTTTATATACGACAGATTATGAAACTAAGACTTACAGCCTGCCTGATATCGGCGCTTATGCTTGCTGCCTGCAGCGAGGATGTGTGCAAATACGCAGATCCCCTCGTCGGCACCGCCGACAACGGGCACACCTTCCCCGGTGCCTGCGTCCCCTTCGGACTGGCCCAGCCGAGCCCGGATTCCGGCAATTCCGCTTGGGAATACTGCTCGGGCTTCAACATTGCCGACAGCACTTTGATAGGCTTCTCCCAGACGCATCTGAACGGCACCGGCTGCCGGGACCTCGGGGACGTGCTGCTTCTGCCCTTCCTGGAAGAGGCCCCCTTGCACGATAATCCTTATGTCAAGGAATCCCTGAAAGCCACTCCCGGATACACCAGCGTGCGTTTCTGCAACGGCATTTCGGTGGAGATGACCGCCACCGAGCATGTGTCCCATTACCAGGTGCAGTACCCCGATCCCAAGGCCCGCAAACTCTATGTGGACCTTCAGAACGGGATGGTGAATTCCCCGGGCAACCTGCTCTTCCACGTGCTGGAAGCGGATATCGATTACGAGAGCCCCACCGTCATCTCCGGGCGTCTCCTGACCCACAACTGGACCACCCGCGAGTGGTTTTTCGTGCTGACTTTCTCCGAGCCCTATGAGTCCAGGACCAATCTGGAGCTGGTGGGAAAGGAAAAGGCAGACAAGATGATTCTCACATTCCCCGAAAGCGGCAAGGCCCTTGGAGTGAAGGTGGCCATATCCGCCACCAGCGTGGACGGCGCCCGCAAATCGATGCAGGCCGAGGACCCCGCCTGGAACTTCGGAAAGATACGCAAAGAAGCCCACAGGCGCTGGCATGAGCTCCTATCGAGGGTTGAGGTCAAAGGCAGCGTAGAGCAGAAAAAGAATGTCTACACCGGTCTCTATCATCTCTACATCCAGCCGAACAACATCACCGATTCAGGCGAGACCCTTTATTCCACCTTCTCCCTATGGGACACCTACCGCGCGGCAAACCCCTTCTACACGGTGCTGAACCCGGAAATGGTGGATGCGTTCGTGAACAGCATGCTTGCCCAGTACGACAAACAGGGATACCTGCCGATATGGCCTCTGTGGGGAAGTGAAACCCATTGTATGATAGGCAATCACGCCGTGCCTTCCATTGTGGAGGCTTATATGAAGGGCTTCCGCGGATTCGATGCCGAGAGGGCCTGGGAGGCGGTGAAGACAACGCTTACCACCAATCACCCCAGATCTTCCAGGTTCGAACTGTTCGACGAATACGGCTATTATCCCTTCGATATAGTGGAGAAGGAATCCGTTTCCTGCACTATGGAGATGTGCTACGACGATTATTGCGCAGCCGTCTTTGCAGAGGCCCTTGGCCACAAGGAGGATGCTGAATACTTCCGCAAGCGCTCGCAGGGCTGGGTGAATCTCTTCGACCCTGAATCCAAACTTGTGAGGGGGAAGGATTCCAACGGCAACTGGAGGACTCCCTTCGACCGTTTTGCCCTTTCCCACGCCTCCACCCACGGTGGCGACTACACCGAAGGCAATGCCTGGCAATACACCTGGCACGTTCAGCAGGATCCTGCCAGGATGATCGAACTCCAGGGCGGCCCCAATGCTTTCGAGACCAAGCTCGACTCTCTCTTCTTCCTCGATACCGTGAGTGAGAACAATACCGGATTCGTTGGAGATGTCACCGGCCTGATCGGGCAGTACGCCCACGGCAACGAACCCAGCCACCACGTGGCCTACCTCTATCAGTTCGCAGGCAAGCCCTGGAAGACGGAGGAGCTGGTGCGTGAGGTCTTCGACCGCTTCTATTTCCCGCGCCCGGACGGCCTCTGCGGCAATGACGATTGCGGACAGATGAGCGCCTGGTATCTCTTCTCGGCCATGGGATTCTATCCCGTGGATCCAGTGAGCTGCGAGTATGTGCTGGGAGCCCCCCAGATTCCGCAGATGATCCTGAAACTCCCTGGAGGAAAGCGCTTTACCGTGAAAGCCAACGGCCTCGGCGAAAAGAATAAGTATGTGGAGAGCGTGCTCCTGAACGGCAAGCCCGTGGAGGGATTCACCATCTCCCACTCCGACGTTATCGCCGGCGGCACGCTGGAGTTCAATATGACAAATCAACCAAAATCATAACATAATTATCTATTACACTATGAGTAAAAAACAATTAGCGCAAAAGGAGTATATGGCTCCTGAAGCATCGGTAGTCCGTACCGAGATTACCAGTATGCTTTGCCAGAGTATTTCCGCATTGGTTATCGACGATGTGGAATCAACATCGGTAGAAAGTTTTGTCGAAGACGGCGTCTTCACTTGGTAAAAAGAGGAGGAATGATTATGAAAAAGTACATTTTTGTTATTGCTGCAATTGCAGCGTTGATGGTTTCCTGCACTAAGGAAAACAATCTCGGACAGAACGGTAAACTCACCTTCTCGGTCACTAAAGAGGCCATTGGCAGCACCAAGGCCGAACTCAGCGGCACCAATGTCAACTTTGCCGCAGGCGATAAAATCAGCGTGTTTGCCGGTTTGACAAATCACGAATTCACCACCACTGCAGGCGGATCCACCGCTACTTTCACTTCCGGCGAATCTGTCGCGGAGTTGGAAAATTATCTTGTCCTGAGCCCTTACAATGCGGATGCTACTCGTGTGGATGTCGGCAGCATGCAGGTCCGTATCACCATCCCTTCCGAGCAGGTTGCTACTCCCGGTGGAGTGGATCCCAAGGCCCTTATCAGCGCAGGTATCGCCACCGGAACAGGTAGCGTGGAGCTCAAGAATGCCGTGGGTCTTGTGAAAATCGTTGTCCCTGATGGACTCACCGTAAAGACCATCCAGGTTGCCGGTGGAAAGGCTGCTACCATTGCCATTGCCGGAGAATTCAACTTCAATGCCGAAAACGGAGCGCTGGCCATCCCTGATGTCAAAAAGACAACGCAGATCATTACACTAGTTCCTAAGGAAGGAGATGATGTCATTGCTCCCGGTACTTATTATGTAGCAGTCCGCCCCAAGACTACTTACGATGCCGGATTTATGGTGGCCTATGTCAATGGAAGCAACCAGCTTTGCAAGAGAAGCACTGCCACGGCGCTCGATATCATACGAAGCCATATCGTTCCAGTTGGATCTCTTGGAGACTCTGGCTATACTCCGGTATCCGGTACGGCAGTATTGAGGATGTTTGGAGATTATGGCAATCCTTGGCAGTTTACCGGACTGATTAAGTATATGGCTGGTGGCTCAGGAACTGCTTCTGCCGACGACAACGTCGTAAAAAAGATTATCTTCAAGTCTCACGCTATTATTCCGAACGAAAAGAAGACAAGTGCTGGAACCGTTTCGAGCGGTGCCGGAACGGAAAGCATCTTTACTTATATCGATGGTGACGTGGTCTATGTGTGCACGGAAGCATCAAAGATCACCCTTAACGCGACAAGCTCCAATCTCTTCAGAAACTTCCTTGCACTTGAAGAGGTTATTTTCGATGATGTAGACACTCAGGCCGGCGCCAGCTTCGAGTATATGTTCAGGAATGATACGAAGTTGAAAAAAGTGGACTTCGGCAATGCGGACTTCTCCAAGGTAACAAATTTCAGCTATATGTTCTATACCGGGGCAAGTGCACTGGAATATGTTAATCTGGGTGGTACTGCAACCACATCTGCTACAACAATGCAGTCGATGTTCAACAACAACCAGAATCTCAAGCATTTGGATCTCGGTGCTAACTTCACCCTTGCAGCTACACATACGAACATGTTCCTGGATGCCGCAAGGCAGACATCCATCGATGCCTCCGGAGATGATGCCAAGAAGTGTCAGCTTTATTGCTCCCAGGCATTTTACGATGATGTAAGAGTCAATGAGGCTACATTCAACGCAGCACGATTCTTTTTACACGTACAGTAATCTATGAAACCGCAGAGAATACTCGCCTTATGCACCGCTATCTCCATCCTGGCAGCCTCCTGCTGCCGGGATAAGGAGCCGGTGGATTATGTCAACCCATATATGGGCAACATAAGCCACATGCTGGTGCCCACGTTCCCCACCGTGCAACTCCCGAACTCCATGCTCAGGGTCTATCCGGACAGGGGCGATTTCACCGGCGAGTATCTCGGCGGACTGCCGGTGGTCGTCACGAACCATCGGGAGCGCTCCGCATTCAATCTTTCCGTAGACCTGGGCTCGGGGCCCATCCTGGCTCCGAAGCCCCTGAGCTACGACAACGAGCGCATCACCCCCTATTCCTACAGCGTCACGCTGCTGGACGGGGCGGTGGACGTGCGCTATGCGGTGAGCCATCAGTCCGCAATCTATAAAATCACTTCCGCCGAACCGCTGAGGCTTTCGCTTTGGAGCCTCGGCGGGCAGGTGGGGGAAGATTCCGACGGCATCTACGGCAGCCAGACCGTGCTGGACAGCACCAAGGTTTATGTGTACCTCCAAACACAGGAGGCTTCCGTCGCCAGGGAAATGCGGGGCAACTGCGCCATCCTCTCTTTCGGGGGCGGTGCGGTGAATCTCCGCTACGGCGTCTCCTTCATCAGCTGGGAGCAGGCCAAAGCCAACCTTCTGCGCGAGCAGAAGGGCTATGACATCGATGCGGTAGAGCGGGAAGGCCGCCGCATCTGGAACCAGACCCTTTCCAGGATAAAGGTAAAGGGTGGCAGCGAGGATGAAAAGACCGTATTCTATACATCCTACTACCGCACTTTCGAGCGCCCGATCTGTCTGAGCGAGGACGGCCGCTACTGGAGTGCCTGGGATAACTCCGTGCACGAAGACGGAGGCACTCCCTTCTATACCGACGACTGGATCTGGGACACCTACCGTGCCGCCCATCCACTCCGCGTGCTGACCGATGCCGGAATGGAGGAGGATATCCTTTCTTCTTTCCTCAGGATGGCCTCTGAAAGCGGTACTGGCTGGGCCCCGACCTTCCCCGAGGTGAGCGGAGACAGCCGCAGGATGAATTCCAATCATACCGTGGCGACCTTTGCCGATGCGGTGGTAAAAGGGCTCAAAGTGGATATTCCCGCCGCGCTGGAATCCTCTTGCAAGGCTCTGACGGAAAAGACCCTTGCCCCCTGGAGCGGAGCGCCGGCAAGCGACCTGGACCGCTTCTTCTGGGAGAATGGTTACGTTGCGGCACTGCGTCCCGGAGAGCCTGAAACCGATCCGGTGGTGAATGACTTTGAAAAGCGTCAGCCGGTGGCGGTGACCCTGGGTACTGCCTACGATTGCTGGTGCCTCTCCATCCTTGCCCGTGCGGCCGGGAACAGCGTTCTGGCAGAGCAGTTTGAAGGGTACTCCCGCCGCTACGCCACTCTCTTCAACCCCCAAACCCGCTTTTTCCATCCCAAAGACAAGGAGGGAAACTTCATCCCGGGGGTGGATTACAACTTCCCTGGCGGCCTCGGAGCAAGGGAGTATTACGACGAGAACAATGCCTGGGTCTACCGTTGGGACGTGCAGCACGATATCCCAGGGCTCATCGAGCTGATGGGAGGGAACGAGGCTTTCTGCGCCGAACTGGACAGGATGTTCGCAACCCCTCTCGGCGTGCCCAAATACTTGTTCTACTCCAAACTCCCGGACCACACTGCCAACGTCGGATGTTTTTCTATGGCCAACGAGCCTTCGCTTCACGTGCCCTACCTTTATAATTATGCCGGCCAGCCGTGGAAGACGCAGAAACGCGTCCGCCAGATGCTCTCAACCTGGTTCCGCAACGACCTTATGGGAGTTCCCGGCGATGAGGACGGCGGCGGAATGTCATCCTTCGTGGTGTTTTCTTCCGTGGGGCTCTACCCGGTTACTCCGGGAACTGCGGAATATGCCATTGGAAGCCCTGTCTTCGAAAAAGCAACCGTCGAGCTCTCGAACGGAAAGCAGTTCCGGGTGATTGCGCGAGGCGCATCTGCCGAAAACAAATATGTGGTATCAGCCAAGCTGAACGGCAAGGCCCTGGACAGGATGTTCCTGTCGCACGAAGACATCATCTCCGGCGGAACGCTGGTTCTTGAAATGTCGGATAAGCCCCTGATCGCTGATTAGCGCGCTCTGATAACGTATTTCCAAACTGCCCCGCAGTATGCGAGGAGCAGCACGCTGCCTATGGCCATCATCGGCCATTGGCCAAGTTCAGTGCGCCCCAGTGCAGTATATCCAGCGAATATGATCATCGCGAAGGCAAAGAAGCCCCCTATCGCGCGCATGTCATATTTAATAGGATATTTCTTCTGGCCGATGATGTAGCTCAGCAGCATCGCGGTGGCGTAGCCGGCAAAGCCGCCCCACGCGCAGGCCATATAGCCCCAGCGGGGGATTCCGAAGATGTTCACCGCCACCATCACTGCGGCGCCGATGGCGCTCATCGTCGCCCCCCAGAGGGTCTGGTCAGAAAGCTTATACCAGAAGGACAGGTTGAAGTAGATTCCCATGAAGATCTCCGCCATCATCACAATGGGCACCACAGCCAGGCCGGAGCGATACTGCTCGCCCACAAACCTCTGAAGCACAGGCATATAGATAATCACGGCGAGGAACGCCAGCAGGGTGAATACCACGAAATATTTCATTCCGTCCGCCAGCGTTTCGGGGCTGTTCTTGTCCCGGCTGCCGCTGAAGACTATGGGCTCGTATGCATAGCGGAAGGCCTGGGTCAGCAGGGCCATTATCATCGCTATCTTCACGCAGGCTCCGTAGATTCCAAGCTGCACCATCCCCTCCGGGCTCTTGTCTACCAGAGGATATAGTATCTTGTCTGCCACCTGGTTGAATACGCCTACCAGGCTCAGGATCAGCAGCGGCCAGCTGTATCCCAGCAGCCTCTTGGCAAGTTTGCCGTTGAATCCGTAAAAAATCCCGCGAATCTCCTTGATGAAACCGAAGGTCACCATGCCGGTGCAGAGCAGGTTGGCGAAGAAGATCAGCCCGACGCCATAGTTGTACTTGACAAAGAGCTTGAGCAACTCCGGATGTGCCGCTCCCATCTTGGGCATCACCAGGAAGATGAAGAGGTTGAGAAGGATGTTGGGGATGATGAAGGCAAACTTGAGCGCCATGAACTTCACCGGCCGTTTCTGCTGCCGCAGACGGCTGAACATTATGGCCTGGAAGGCGTCCAGCGCCACTATCGCGGCCATGCATCCGACGTATTCCGGATGATCGGCATAGCCCATCGCTTCCGAAATAGGATGGATGAAGACCATCACCAGCGCGAAGAACAGCAGGCTCACTCCTCCCACCATGCGCAGGATGGTGCTATAGACCAACTTCTCATCCTCCCCATCCTTATTGCAGAAACGGAAGAGGGTGGTTTCCATGCCGAAGGTGAGGATGGCCAGCAGCAGAGCGGTGTATGCGTAGAGGTTGGTGACTATGCCATAGCCGCCGCTTTCCGCCATGATGACGCGGGTGTAGACGGGTACGAGCAGATAGTTGAGGAATCTGCCTACAATGCTGCTGAGGCCGTAGATGGCCGTATCTTTTGCGAGGGATTTGAGGTTCATCGGATGCGGATTTTCAGGTAGACGGGAAGGTGGTCGGAGGCAACGGAGACGCTGCCGGTTTCGAACTCCTTGCAGACTTTAGCCTCGAGCACTTCTACCCGTTTGGCGGCATTCTTATAGACCATGATATAGTCTATGCATTTGCTGGGATTCTTGGCCGAGAAAGTGAATTCATCGGGGGAGATAATCGTCCAGTCTTTCTTCATTAAATTGATGGTCTCGCTATCGGGCAGGGCATTGAAATCTCCGCACATAATCACAGGTTTGCGGGAACGGCCGTATTGCTTTGCTGCCCAATCGCAAATCTGCTGAGCCTGAGCGAGTTGCGCGTTTGCGGACCTGTGGTCGAGATGGGTGGAACAGAACACGAAATCCTTGAATTCACACACTGCCACGGCCCTCGGTTCGGAGCCGTCTCCCTTGGCGAGCGAGAGGTCTGATTCGCGAATGAGTTTCAACTTCGGGGAGTACGCAACTCCGACTCCGTATGCACCGCCCTTGTAGGGCATCGCCGGTGCGAAATTATATCCCCATTCACCCATCGCCTCCGAGAACAGTTTAATCTGGTAGGAGGGGTGTCTCGTGTTGCAACTGTCGAGCTCGTTCATCGAAAGCACCTGCACTCCGAGTTCCTTCATCATCGCAGCAATCATTTCGGTGGAATCGAATCCGCTTTTGTCGAACACACCCACATTGTAAGTGCCGATTCGGACAACGCCATCTGTTGGAGATGGGAGATCCTTGCCAGGGTTGTTCTTACAGGCTGCGGAAAAGAGCACAGCAATCAGCAGCAACAGGTTCAGTGTACGCGATAACATAATCGACTCGAATTTATGCATAGACAAATTTAGTTATTTTCCAGCAAATGCCAGCCAGGAGTGCCTATTTCCATGACATGTTGCTCGAATTCATCATGAGGGTAGATAGAGGCATTCCTTAGCTTTACCCTATAATTATATATGGTAGAGGGGGATTTTTTAAGGAAACTGGCTATCTGGGAAGACTCGTTTACTCCCAATCGTATAAGAGCGAAAATGCGCAGTTCGTTGTTCAGATGGCCATCATGAAGTTTCTTCCCTATGCGCTGGTCTTCTTTCAGCAGGGAATTCAACTGGCTCACAAAATCCGGGAACATCCCCAGGAAAGCGTGGTCGAACTCCGCGTAGAGAGTCTCCCGCTGATTGTCTATGAATTCATCCGAGCGGAGAGCCTTCATGATCTGGTCCATATCCTTTGATTTGGCCACGTTCCTGATGGATGAGCGATACTGCTCTATTCCGTTGATATGGCTTGAGAACATAGACAAGTAGCGCCCTATGTAGATGTCTTTTATGTCGTTGGCCTCCTTCATCTTCAGAAGGCCGTCCTTGATTTCCTGATTGGCTTTCATGTTCTTCTTCTGTAGGCTTCGGATAAGCAACAGGCCGACTACGGAAACCGCCAGCAGCAGCGCTACCAGAACCAGGGCGGAGATGAGCTCGCGTATGCGGCTGGTGTTCATCCTGTCGTAGGTGGAAGTGATCTCCGGCATAAACCGGGCGATTTCCTCCATACAGATGCGGGCATCTGCCATCACGGCATCCTGATATGCCCGGTGGATATATCTGTATGCTCTTTCCGGCTGCCCGTAGTCGAGCAGCAGCACCGACGCCTGGATGATTGAGCGGGAAGCCCTGACGGAGCCGGCCATATCGTGGCGGGCGCTGATGGTATAGTGCATGAGCGCCTGGTCCTTGTTGCCTTCGGCCTTGTATGTCTTTGCGATCCAGTAGTGGATGATAGCCAGGTTCTGGTTAGGATATTCCTGGTGTTCTAGGTAGTCCAGTAGTAATTTTCGGGCTTCGGCGTTCTTTCCTTTAGACATAAGAGCCTCAGCCATTTCTGTATTGTAGTTCAGCATGCTTGGCCGGGAAATGGACAGGCTCAGCTGGCGGTAACGCATTTCCTGTTCTCTGAATCCTGCTGTCAGTTTCGAATCCTTGTTCACAAGCACGAGATTGTGGTAAAGTGTTGTGAAAGCCTGATAATAAGGCGCAAACTGTTCCGAAGACATGCGGGATGTGTCTATTGATTCGATGAGTTCCTTGGCACTGTAATACATTCCCGAGATCAGGTATCTCCCTGTGAGGTCCAGCACTGCGTCGGTTTTCAGGTTGTCGTCGTTCAGCTCACGTGCGAGCGACGTCTTTAAGTATATGTAATGCAGGGCCGAATCCAGGTCGAATTTGTAGTACTCGTCACATAGTCCGCAGCATGCACGGTAGCGGGACTGCACGTCCGGTGCATTTTCCAGTTGCCGCCTCATTTCGCTGATGCGTGCCTCTTTCCTGGAAATGATTTCGTCGTTTGTTTCAAGTATTCGGTCCAGTTCAGCGATGGCATTCCGGGTGGGAATGGAGATGCCGGAAGGGGTGAGACACCCCTGTAGCAGGAGCGCTGAAAGAAGTAAAGGCAGGATAGTCTTCATCATCGCAAAATTACAAATTAATTATTAAACAAGCTATGTTTTACTCTACTAATTTTAATTTCAATGATAAAAATCAAATATCTGATAATCAGCTTATTATATTTAAGTATACAGTCATTATGGTCTACTAAAACCGTCCATGTGCTTTCGCGTACACGTGATTAATACTATATTTGCACAAACCGCGCACATTAATAACTTTATTTTAATCTATTATAACAATGTTGCAAAAAAGACTGTTCGCAATGCTGTCCGTACTGCTAGGTATGGCAGTGTCTTTTGGTGCATTTGCCCAGAAGCAGACAGTTACTGGCACAGTGCTCGATAGCACCGGTCCCGTCATAGGGGCGGTTCTGCAGGGCAAGGATGCCAATGCTGTCACGGACATGGATGGCAAGTTTGCCATCACCGTTTCTCCTCAAGACGTCCTCACAGTCTCCTGCCTCGGATACATCTCCAAGCAGGTGCCGGTGGATGGACGCACTAATCTCACCATCACCCTGGAAGAAGATGCCTTCTTGATGGAAGATGCCGTAGTCGTTGGTTACGGTACCCAGAAGAAGACTAACCTCACCGGTGCCGTGTCGGTCATTAAGGCCGAAAACCTCAAAGATCGTTCGGCTCTGGATGTGGGTCACATGCTGCAGGGTTCTGTTCCAGGCCTTAACGTCACCTCCGCTTCGGGTCGTCCCGGCCAGGCCGCCAGCCTGAACATCCGCGGTTGGAACTCCATTAACGGAGGCAGCCCGCTGGTGCTCATTGACGGCGTGGAAGGCGATATCCAGTACATCAACCCTGCCGATGTTGACAATATCTCCGTCATCAAGGATGCTGCTGCTGCAGCCATCTACGGTGCTAAGGGTTCTGCCGGTGTCATTTTGGTAAGCACTAAGAATGGCTCCAAGGAAAAGGACGGCATGGCCAAGGTAACCTATAGCGGCCGTGTGGGTTGGACGGCTCCTACCGCCTCCACCGACTGGGAAACCCGCGGTTATTACACCGTGTACCTTTCCAACCTGTTCATGAAGGCTTATAACAACACCCTTAACTATAACTATTCCGACGCCGACATGCAGGAACTCTGGGCCCGCCGCAACGATGTGGTGGAGAATCCCGCACGTCCCTGGGTCGTCATCACGCAGGATCAGTCCGGTAAGGATGTGTATAACTATTATGCCAACACCGACTGGTGGCATGTGCTGTATAAGGACAATAAACCCACGACCAGCCACACCCTTACCGCCAGCGGCGCTACAGAGCATGTGAACTACCTCATTTCTGCCGGTTACACTTACGAGCAGGGTATGTTCAATATCAACCCCGATTCCTATAACCGCTACAATCTGCGCGCAAAGGTCGGTTTCGATGTGACCAAGTGGCTCAAGATCGGCAATAACTTCAGTTATTTCAACAGCGGTTACACCTATCCGGGCCGCGGCGGTATCAACAACTCCCTTTATGGTGCATCTGCACACGCATCGGCTAGTTACCCCGCCTACAACCCCGACGGTACTATCATTTATCAGACTAAATATAATAATAGTACGCTCATGGACGGTCTTATGATGGCCCTGAACAACGGGGATACCAACACCGACCGTATCGACAACCTGAGCAATACCCTTGATGCCACAATTACTCCTTTCAAGGGCTTTACCATCAAGGGTGACTACACTTATAGTTTCCGTCTGGTCCGTTATACAAACCGTACTATGCCTGGCTATTATTCCAAGGAGCCCGGCATCATCATAACTCAGTCTACGGGTGCTGCCTTTGAGAACAAACTTTCCGAAGATGCCAACGTGCACACCTACCAGGCCGCCAACCTCTATTCTACCTACGAACACAGTTGGAACGAGGCACACAACCTTAAGATTATGGCCGGTGTGAACTACGAAACCAAGCACATCAAGGATTTGGAAGCTATCGGTTACGACCTGTTCTCCTATGATTTGAACGACCTGAACCTGGTGGGCACCGATGCCGACGGCAACAAGCGCATGGAGGTTGCGGGTGGTCAGAACGAATACCGCACCGCCGGTTACTTCAGCCGTATCAACTACGACTACAAGGGCAAATACCTGCTGGAAGTGAACGGCCGTTACGACGGTTCTTCCCGCTTCCTTCGCGGTAGCCGCTGGGTATTCTCCCCGTCCGTTTCCATGGGTTGGAGAATCAGCGAAGAGGGCTTCTTCGAACCCCTCAAGAAGTGGTGGGACAACCTTAAGATCCGTGCTTCTTTCGGTCAGTTGGGCAACCAGCAGATGAGCGATTACTATCCCGCCATCCGCACCATCTCTACCGGCAGCCAGTCCACTTATCTGCTGGGCGGCGCAAAGCCGGCTCTCGCCACCATCTCGGCCCCTGTTTCTTCCGGTCTTACCTGGGAGCGCTCCATTCAGAGCAACCTGGGTGTGGACATGACCTTCCTGAGCGGCCGTCTGGATTTCAGTGCCGAGGGTTACATCCGTGACACCAAGGACATGCTTACCGCCGGTGAGGTTCTGCCCTCTACCTATGGTTATAGCACTGCTCCCAAGGAGAACGTAGCTGACCTGCGCACCATGGGTTATGAGTTCAACATGGGTTGGAAGGATACCTTCACGATTGCCGGAAAACCCTTCCATTACAACGCCAGCGTGCTGTTCAGTGACTATGTGTCCCACATCACCCGTTTCAACAACCCTGACATGCTCCTCTCCAAGAATTACTGGGTGGGCATGAAATATGGCGACATCTGGGGATGGCACATCGACGGCCTGTTCGCTTCCGATGAAGAAGCGGCTGCTTACGGCGTGGATCAGTCCAAGGTGAATGGCATCATCAATGCCAGCGTGGGTGATATCAACCCGGTTACCGGCGCTCCCGGTGTCCGTGCCGGCGACCTCAAGTTCGCCGACCTGGATGGCAATGGCAAAATTGACAAGGGCCAGGAAAAAGTTGGTGACAGCGGTGACTACCGCGTCATCGGAAATGGCCAGCCTCGCTACAACTTTGGTATCAACCTGGGTGCCTCATACATGGGCTTCGACCTGGCAATGTTCTTCCAGGGCATCGGCCATATGGACTGGTATCCTCAGTACGAGGTGCGTCAGTTCTGGAGCCTGTATGCACGCCCGTTCGCAACGTTCATTCCCCGCGACTTCCAGAATATGTACTGGACCGAGGAGAACCCCGATGCTTACTTCCCGCGTCCCCGCGGTTATGTGGCCGGCGTAGGTACGGGCCGTGAGCTCACCGAGACCAACGACCGTTACCTGCAGAACATTGGCTATCTGCGTCTGAAGAACCTCACCTTCGGCTACACCTTGCCGGAGAAGATTACCAAGAAGGTAAGTATCGAGCGTCTTCGCTTCTACTTCACGGGTGAAAACCTGTTCTACTGGGCTCCTGGCCTGCACTGCGACTACATCGATCCAGAAATGGCCCAGACCAATGGCAACCTGCGCATCTATCCCTGGCAGAAGACCATTATGTTTGGTATAGACGTGACCCTTTAATTGACAGTGCCTTATGAAAAAGATTGCATATATCCTTCTCATCCTGGCCGGTTTCACTTTTACCGGCTGCGACGATTTGCTGGACATCTATCCCCTGGACCGCATGTCCCCCGAAACTTTCTACAAGACAGAAACGGAACTCCAGGCCTATGGCATGAACCTGTATGCCATGTTGCCCGGCGCATCCTCCCTCTTTATCGAAAATGCCGATAATTATATCCAGATGGGGCTGACCGATGAACAGAAAGGTACCCGTCAGATTGAACCTACCGGCAACGGCTGGAGTTGGGGAAATCTGCGCACTGCGAATACGATGTTGGAGTACCTTTCCAACTGCCCCGATGCCAACGTTCGCGCCAAGTATGAAGGCTTTGCCCGATTCTTCCGCGCCTACTTCTATTTCAGCATGCTCAAGCGCTTCGGCGAAGTGCCGTGGTATGACAAACCTGTAGGATCGGCCGATACCGAGGCTCTCAAGCGTCCCCGCGACTCCCGTGAGTTCATCATGGGCAAGATGATCGAGGACATTGACTGCGCGATCGCCAACCTCCCTGCCACCAAGAGCACCTACGAGATTACCAAATGGACCGCTATGGCCCTCAAATCCCGTTTCCTGCTGTTCGAAGGTACTTTCCGTAAATACCACACCGAGTTTGACTATGGCACTGGTGCCCATGACTGGAAGTGGTATCTGGAAGAATGCGCCAAGGTTTCCAGTGATTTCCTGGCTAACAGCGGTTATACCTTACATACCGCCGGCGGTGCCAATAAGGCCTACTATAGCTTGTTCACCACGAATGACGCTACGGAAAACACGGACGAGGTTATTCTGGCCCGCAACTACAACGCCGCCTATGGCGTGACGCATGACGCTACCGGTGCCATGCATGCTTCTACCCGTGGCCGTTACGGCATGACCCGCAAGATGGTGGCCAGTTATCTGATGGCCGACGGTACCCGCTTTACCGACCAGGCTGGTTGGGAGACCATGGACTTTATTACGGAAACTAAGAACCGCGACCCTCGTCTGGCACAGAGCATCCGTACCCCTGGTTACAAGCGTTTGGGTGACGATGCACCTTGCCCGCCCGAGTTCGAATACTGCCTCACCGGTTATCATCCGGCCAAGTATGTGGTAGAGAAAGAGTATGACGCATACAACAGTTCTGAAACAGACCTGATCATCTTCCGCGCCGCCGAGGTTATGCTGAACTATGCCGAGGCCAAGGCCGAAGCTAATACCCTGTCGCAGGCCGACCTGGATCAGAGCATTAATCGCATCCGTTCCCGCGCCGGTATGCCGGCCCTGAATATGGAAGCCGCCAATGCTAATCCGGATCCTTTCCTTACCAATGAGGCCTGGGGCGGTTACCAGAATGTGACCGGTACCAACAAGGGTGTCATCTTGGAAATTCGCCGTGAGCGTGCCGTAGAGTTGGCTCAGGAAGGTTTCCGTTACTATGACATTATGCGCTGGAAGGAAGGCAAGATCTTCGAAAAGCAGTATTATGGCATGTATTTCCCCGGAGAGGGCGAATACGACCTGAATGGTGACGGCGTTGCGGATATCCTCCTTTATGGAGATACCAAGCCCGCCAGCACTGCCCCTGTCCAGTACAAGATTGGCAGTACAGAGTTTATCCTCAGCAACGGTAATTCCGGCAATGTGAATCTCTTCAAGGGAATCCAGTGCAAGTGGAATGACGGCCGTGACTACCTCTATCCTGTTCCTACCAACGAGCGCAGCCTCACCGGTGGCGCTCTCACCCAGAACCCGGGATGGGACGATGGTTTAACTTTCTAAGATGCACCAAAGTATGAAAAAGATATTTTATTTGCTGATGACGGCCCTTGCCGCGATGGCGATATCTTGTCAGAAGAATGGTTCTGAGACAGGAACAGCCGAGCCCAGCATGGAAGGCGTCTTCTATGCCGACATTCCGGGCGATAAAGCACTGGTGGAAATTGCTCCCGGTGCCAGCAAGTCCTATAACCTGAAGGCCTGTGCCTTCCAGAGCCACGTGACCGACATCACCATGAACTTCTCTTTCAAGGCCGATGCCGACGCCGTAGCCAAATACAACGAGGCCAATGGCACTTCCTACCAGATGTGCCCTGGTTCGGCCTTCGAATTCGTGACCAACAATGTGATGCTGCCCCGCTATGGCCAGGCATCCACTGTCGCCAAACTCAAGGTGACCGCTTCTGGCCTGGAGGATGATGTGACTTACATTCTGCCTGTTACGCTGGACAAGGCTACCCAGACCGATAAATGGTCGGTAGCCGACACCCTGGCCGCTTATGTGATCTTCAAGATGAGCAATGTAGACCCCAACGCTCCCGGAACAGAGAATAATCCTTATGAGATCGCTTCTGTAGATGATCTTAAGGCCATGAAATCCAAACTAGTTGAGGGTACCATGGTGTATTTCACCCTGGAGAACGACCTGGATATGACTGGCGTAACCGATTGGGAACCCGTCAATACTCTGGCCTTCCCCTTCAACATGGACGGAAAGGGTCATACCATTACCAACTTCACCGGGACTACCAGCCTGTTTGGCTATGTCGTGGGTAAACTCTGTAATCTTAACGTTACGAACGCGCAGATTGACAACGCCGCAGGCGCAATCGGTATCGTGGGCTCTACTGCTGGCACACAGGACACTCCGGTTGAGGTTGATCACGTGAACGTGAGCGGAAAGATTAACAATACGGTCGCACACGGAACCGGCGGACTCTTCGGCATTATCATCAATGCCACCATCAATGCCTGCTCGGCCGATGTTACCATTGTTTCTACCAAGTACGATTCCGGCGGCATCTACGGTTACGACAATTCGGCGGCTCCGAAGTTCAGCACGGTTTCTAACTGCTGGAGTGCTGGTGATATCTCCGGAAACCGAATGGTGGGTGGTATCGCAGGAAATGCAGCCAATAATGCGGCTGTCAGCCCGGTAGTCATCAAGAATTGCTACTCTACCGCCAAGGTGCATGCCCAGTTTAAGTACGGCGGCATCGTGGGAGACGCCGCTCAGGGTCAGAAGACCGGAGAAGGCCTGGACATTAAGAACCATGTCGAAAAGTGCATCGCCTGGAATGAATCTATCTATTCCGACGTGGCTGATGCATCTGTACACTACAGTGCAGGTGCCGTGGTGGGCTTCACCTCTGTCAAGAACTATCTTGCAGACTGCTATCGCAGAGCCGATCTGGACTTCTCTGACTGCCCGGGTAACACCTTCAACGTGCTCTTCGATCAGGAGAATTCATCTCCGGAATCCCCGCTTAAGCAAGTGGCCGAGAGTACCGGTGGCACAAACTACAACTTCCCGTACCACGGCAAGGCTGCCGCTGCCGGTACTACTGCATCTCAGGTGGCAAAAGCCTTGGGTTGGGATGAGAGCATCTGGGATCTGTCCGGCGCTCTTCCGTTCTTCAAGGGTGGTGACGCTCCTGTTATTATCACGGATGACGATGCCGAAGGCCAGCTGCCCGACTTTGGCGAACATGAGTTCTATAACTAATAAACACGCTCAGGTATGAAAACAACGAAATATATCATAGCAATGCTTGCCGGCGTAGCCGTACTGGCTTCTTGTATGAAGGAAGCGGGTAATGATTTGCCGGCCCCGCAAGACTTGATTACCATCAAGGGCGGGCTGCCTGAGGATGTTCTCACCAAGGCAGGTGCCCATGTGGGCTTCTCTTGGTACTGGGGTGAAGGTGATAAGATTGCCGTCACCGGTGCCGAGGCAACGGAAACTTATAAAATCAAGGATGGTTTCTCTGGCAAGTTTGCCGAGTTTGTGGGCAAACCCGTTAAAGGAGAAAGTTTTACCATCGCTTATCCTACCGACGCCGCAACGGCCGACTGGAGCAAGCAGACTCAGACTGGCAACAACTCGTATGGCCATCTGAAGTATGCCGCCCAGCTCTCCGACGTTGACGACTACCTCTCCTTCTCTTTCAACCCGGAATGGGCTGCTGAGCACAAGGGTACAATTAAGCAGATTGGTGTAATGAAGATGGTCATCGCTCTTCCCGATACAGTGAGTGCCGTGAACGGCGTTTCCATTGTTGCCGAAGATGCCATTTTCTACAAGGACAACGGCAACACCAAGGTAAACAAGTTGGAACTGGCTGTGACCGACGCCACGCCGGATGCCAAGCACGTGTTCACCGCATGGTTCACCACGTCCTGGAACGAGGTGACCGTGCCTGCGGGTACCACCCTCACCGTTGGTGTCAAGACCAAGGTAGGTACCATTGAAAAGGATGTCAAGTTTACCGAAGAGTCGGTCCTGATGCCCGGCAAGGTGAACGTATTCAACGTGGACGCCACAGGTTGGGTGCTGCCCAGCCACTATGCTTCCGGTAAGGGTACTGCCGACAAGCCTTGGGTCATCAATACGCCCGAGCAGATTCAGTTCATGAATGACGATCTGGTAGCAGGTGAAAAACGTTACTTCAAGTTAGGCGCCGACATTAACATGGATGGTATCAACTGGACTCCGGTCAATGCCGCTTCTCCTTATGACAAGGAGATTGACTTTGACGGAGACGGTCATACCATTTACAACTTCAGTTGCTCGGCCGCCAGTTATCCCAGTTTCTTCGGTGTGCTGTACGGCAAGTGCCACAATGTTAAGTTCGTCAATGCCACCATCAGCGCAACTACTAAGGGATGCGGTATTTTGGGAGGTTATGGCGGCACCGCCGATAAGCCTTGCCAGGTGGACAAGGTTCATGTCCAGGGTACTATAACCAGCACCGCCGGTAATTGCGTGGGAGGCATGTTTGGTACGGGCCGCGAGGCTACGATTACCAATAGTTCGGCTGATGTGGTCATTACTTGCGCAGGACAGCAGAATGGAGGAATCATTGGAGTAGATGCCGGAACGGGCGTTGTTATCAGCAATTGCTGGACCTCCGGTTCAATTACATCTTCGGCGTCTATAGTTGGCGGTATCAGCGGTGATTTGATTTGTGCGAACAGTTCTATTACCAACTGCTTCTCAACCATGTCCTTAACAACGCAGTTCTACTTTGGTGGTATCGTGGGCAGGGCGAATGGCGCTGCCAAGGGCACCAAAGCCAACAATGCCAACTCTGCCATGAGACAGAACATTGCCAACTGTATTGCATGGAACAATGCTCTCACCTCCAATTGTTCCGATACCAGCGAGCATTATAGCAATGGCGCTATTATAGGCTCTACAGCCCAGAAGAACACCCTCAAGAACTGCTGGCGCAAAGCCGATCTGGTTTACAACGATTGCGCTGGTAATGTAGCGAAGGGCACCGATTATGTGCCTACCGATCAGGATGATGCAAATGCTGACAATCCGCTGGTCTGGGGTACTGGAACCTACAGTTGCGGTTACCACGGCAAGGCCGCCGGTGCTTCCGAGACCCTGAGTCAGGTGGCCCAGCGTATTGGCTGGAGCGCCGAAGTCTGGGATCTCAGCGGTGACACGCCTAAACTCAAGTAAGGAATGAAACTGAAAAGATTCTTTTTATTGATGGCTCTGTTGCCCCTGCTTCTGAATGGATGCGGGGGTAACAAAGAGCCCGTCAAAGAACTTCCTCCACCTAATGGCGAGGAGCAGACCGATGCTCCCGGCGGTGGTGACATCCAGGGCGGTGCAGGGGTAGAAGCCACGCCGCTGGGCAAAGGCTGGACCAGCAAACAGATAGATAATGGAGTCCTCTATCATGTCTTCAACGGCACGGATGAGATTACCGGCTATCATCAGGAAGTCTTTGTCATTGATGTGGACTTGAACAATCCGGCCTATCAGGTGAAGTTGGTTTACGAGAATCCACGCCTCACAACATCAGCCGCGTTTAGAAAGCAGACGAAGGCCATTGCTGCCATCAATGCTAACTATGAGCCCACTTCCATCTACATGCGTGTCAACGGTACAAATGTGTATACGCTGCAGAATGATATTATCAATGGCACCGAGGTCCCCAACTGGAAGAGTGAAGCAGCAGTCTCCTTCTCGGGAGACAGCAACGTGAAGTTCCTGTGGGCGGGTTCGCAAAAGAAGGGTGAAGTAACCGTTGATCAGCAGCGGCAATACTACAAGGCCCTTTCTACCACGGAATATCCGAGTTTCATTACCAGCGCGCCGATGCTCATCAATGACTATGTAAAGGTGGGAGAAAACTTTGTTGATTACTCCATCAGCACCAGTTCGTCTTATTATAAAGGCTTGAGTAGCGAGCATCCCGACAAGCATCAGCGCACGCTGCACCCGCGCACTGCGATTGGCCTCACGAAGGATAACCATTTGATTCTTCTGTGTGTGGATGGCCGTATCAAGAGTTATGGAATGGGCGCCCGTTCGCTGACACGTTTCATGGTAAAGTGGTTTAATCCGCAGTATGCCCTGAACCTGGATGGCGGCGGCTCCACCACTATGTGCGTGAAGGGAGAGGGAGATGCTTCGACCAATGTGGTCAACTATCCTTGCGACGGAAACAAGAACTACGACCATACCGGTGAGCGTTCCCGTGACGCTTTCATTATGGTGCTTAAAAAGTAAATTATGAAACACAGACTGTTTCTGCTTATTGCAATCGCAGGGGCTGCCTTACTGGCAGCCTCCTGTGGTAGCAAAGAGACTTACAACAACAATATCGAGCCCGAGAAACCCGACCAGAGTGCAGCGCATAAAGGTCCCAAAGCCGCTTTTATCGGTGACAGTATCACCTGGCAGTGGGGGCTTGTGACCCGCACGTTGAAAGCGAGCCAGCAGGTAATCATTCCTATAGATCCCAGACCCGCCTGGATGAGTATCTCCGGCGAGAATGTGACAATTACCTGGCATGCCAGCTTCTTCTCTCAGAACAACTATGTGGACATGGGTGTCAGCGGCGAACGCACCGACGAAATGCTGGCCCGTTATGAGAAGGACGTCCTCGCAAAGGATCCATTCGTCGTGGTCATCATGGGCGGCACCAACGACCTGGCCCAGGGTATTACCAAGGATAACATCCTGAATAATATCAAGTCCATGGCCGAGCAGGCAGCCGCTAAGAACATGAAGGTGGTGCTTTGCTCCGTCACGCCCTGCAATATGGAGTACAGCAGACTGACTCCCCGCCCCAAAGGAACCCATATCGTGGCTCTGAACAAGATGATCAAGGACTATGCAGGGGAAAAGGGCTTTACCTATTGTGACTATTATCCGGCCCTGGTGGCCTCTGACGGGTATTCACTCAAGACAGAGTACTGCCTCTACGACTACCTGCACCCCAACCCCGACGCCTACACGGTAATGGAGGGTATCATCAAACCAATAATCGAAGGACTGCTGAAATGAGAAAAGCACTGATTATCCTTCTCTCGCTGCCGCTGTTTGCATGCACCGGGCCGAGGGGCGAGGGCTGGACCACTACGAAGATTGCCGACGGCATCACCTATTACACCTTCTCGGGTATCGACAAGGTGACGGGCTCGGCGCAGCAAGTATTTGTAATCGACCAGGATCTGAACAATCCTAAATACGAACTGCGTTTCAACTGCTCCGACAAGAGAGAGCCGACCTCAGACGTCTATCTCCGCACTCCCGGCTGCATCGCGGCGATGAATGCAACCTATGAATCGACCTCTGTCGTCATCAAGGTGGATGGAGAATACTTCACCTGCATGCCCCACGACTTCGTCTTCACCAGCAACATCCCCAACTGGAAGAGCGAGGGTGCGATCTGCGTGGAGAACGGCCGCGACGTGAGCATCACCTTCGACGGCAAGGGTAAGACCATCGAAGAACGCAGGGCCTTCTACGCATCCTCCACCCATAACAACATCTTCTCCAGCGCCCCCATGCTCATCGATGATTTCGATCCGGTGGGCGAGCGCTTTGTGGACCCGAAGTACGGGCAGGAGGATTTTGACAAACTCCAGTATGAGGATCCTATCCGCCACCAGGGGGTGCGCCACCCGCGTTCTGCGGTTGCCAAGACCAAGAATAACCACCTCCTTTTGGTTGCGGTAGATGGCCGCCGCCCCGCCGTCAGCGAGGGAATGAGCGCCCGCGAACTGACCCGTTTCCTGGTGAAATACTTCCACCCTCAGTACGCACTCAATATGGACGGTGGCGGATCCACCACCCTCTGCGTGCGTGGCCAGGGCGACCCTGAAACCAACGTCGTAAACTATCCCACCGATAACGAAAAATACGATCACGCCGGGGTCCGTAATGTCCGGACCATGTTCCTGGTCATCGACGTTTCGAAAAACGAGGGTATTTAATAGGATAAACAAAAGATATTATGAGCGTTTTGGATTTCTTCAAGATTGACAGCGCCCCGGCGGCAAAAGCAGTTCCGGCGGAGAAAGTCGATAAAACCTACAAGCGACTGAGGATCCAGACATTCCTGGCAGCAACCTTCGGTTATGCCCTCTACTATGTCTGCCGCCTCTCGATGGGCGTGATGAAGCAGCCGCTCATCGATGCGGGCTTGCTCAACGCTACCCAACTGGGTATCATCGGCGCGTGCCTCTATTGGGCTTACGCCATCGGCAAACTGGTGAACGGCTTCCTTGCCGACAGCGCCAATATCAAGCGTTTCATGGCCGCCGGCCTGATCGTGTCCGTGGCGATGAACTTTATCATGGGCATTCTTGGAGTGAGTGCAATGAACGGAAATATGGCCAACGGTGGCCTATTCCTCACTTTCGCCATTTGCTGGGCAGTTAACGGATGGGCGCAGTCCATGGGTGCGCCGCCTGCAATCATCTCCCTTTCCCGCTGGTTCCCGCTTCGCATACGCGGAACCTTCTATGGCTTCTTCAGTTCCTCGCACAATATCGGTGAAGGCCTTTCCTTCGTCTTCGTGAGTGCCATGGTTGCCGCTATGGGATGGAGATGGGGCTTCTTCGGAGCCGCATTGGCCGGCATCCTGGGAGTGCTTATCATCGTCTTCTTCCTCCACAACAGCACCGAGAGCAAGGGCCTCCCTTCTATCGAGGAACTTGCCAATGAGCCCCAGCCTAAGCCTGTGCCTGCATCTGAAAAGCGTGCGGAAACCCGCCGCCTGCAAGCCTCAGTGGTGCGCAACCCCGGCGTTTGGATTCTGGCATTATCAAGCGCGTTTATGTATATGAGCCGCTACGCCATAAATGAATGGGGTATCATTTTCCTTCAGGAGGCTCGCGGCTATAGCCTCACCGAGGCCGGTGCCATCGTGGGCATCAATCCCATCTTCGGAGTGCTCGGCACCGTCTTCTCCGGATGGCTTTCGGATGCCGTTTTCAAAGGAGACCGTAAGTACCCGGCGTTCGTGGCAGGTATCCTCGAGGCCATCTCGCTGGTGCTCTTCCTCTTTGGCGGGCCGCAGAAATGGGTCGCTATTCTCTCAATGGTACTCTTCGGCATCGCTATCGGCGTGCTGATCAGTTTCGTTGGTGGATTGATGGCTATTGACTTGGTGCCTCGCAAGGCGACAGGTGCCGCCATCGGAATCGTTGGTATGGCATCCTACGCTGCTGCTGGTCTTCAGAACGTTGTCACCGGTCTGCTTCTGGACAATAATATCGTGGACGGCAAGCATGATTTCACCTACGCCAGCATCTTCTGGATCGGCGCAGCGGTCATCTCCTTCCTCCTCCCGATACTGAACTGGAAGCGCAAGCCCCAGGAAATCGACTAACCCATGAAGTCGCATCGCACCTTCTTTATTGTCCTGCTCCTGGCGCTTGCTGCCTGGAGCGGGATTGCCTTTGCCCAGGCGTTCGATTGGAACAAGTATTCCGGCCTGGACGGGGTCTACGATATGTCCGTCAAGGCGGCCACACCAGCGCCTAAGGGATATAAAGCCGTGTATATCAGCCACTACGGCCGTCACGGTTCGCGCTATGCCTATACTGCGAAGGCCTATACTATGCCTCTGGAACTGCTGCGCGCCGGTGCGTCCAAGGGAAACCTGACCGACCGCGGCTTCAAGCTACTCGCAGACCTAGAGAAGTTCTGGGAGAAGGCGCAGTATCAGGTAGGCGACCTCACGCCCCTCGGCTGGCAGCAGCACGATTGGATAGCCCGCACTATGGTGGCATCCTTCCCGGATGCGTTCAAGAAAGGCAGCGAGGTAGATGCCTGCTCATCCACCTCCGTCCGCTCCATAATGAGCATGTCCAGCGAATGTGCATCCATCTCGTCTGAGGCGCCAAAAGCGGATGTTTATGCCCACTCCGGCACTCTGGATATCCAGGCTACCCGGCCGAATATGGGCAAGAATCCTTTTGCCTACAAGGGCCCCAAGCCTGTCTTCCCCTACGATGAGAGTTCGGAGGCTTTCTTCCTCCGCAAGTTCCCGGGCTACAACGATGCTCTGGCACGCCTGTTCAAGAACACTGCCGGTTGCCTAGGCAAGTATAGCGCCTATGATGCGTTCTTCAACTATGCGATGCTGGTGGTGGGAATGAACAGCCTGCCCGAAGACGTGCGTGTCGACATCTCCGGCCTGCTGACCGACGAGGAGCTTGCAATCCTTTGGGAGATAGACAACTACGAGCGTTTCCGCGAGTATCTGCCTTACTGCGTAACCTGCTCTTCCATAGTGGATGATATGATAGCCAAGGCGGATGACAGACTCTCTGCCGGCAGCACGGGCGCCAACCTGCGCTTCGGCCACGATCACGTGCTGATGTCCCTGCTGATGATTATGGACATCGAGGGATTCGGCCAGTTCCCCGCCAAGGCAGATGACCTGAAGGATGTGTTCAGGACCTACTGCTCTCCGATGGCGGCCAATCTCCAGTTAGTGTTCTACACTCCCAAGTGCAAGAAGCGCGGGGGAGAGCCGCTGGTGAAGTTGCTGCTGAACGGTGAAGAAGCGGTGCTCGGCAACCTGAAGCCATTTGACGGCCCGTATTATGAGTGGCCTGCGGTTAAAGAATACCTTTCAAAACGTACATCGTTGTTTGTAAATCGGTTATAATGACAGTATTATTCTCCCTGCTTCTAATGATCTCCACCCTCGCAGGTGGCAGCACTCCCGAGTGCATTATCCCCAAAGTGGCATCTTACACCACTGCAAGCGGGAAAGCTGCCGGGAGCATCACTCTGGACAAGCAGGATTTCTTTGCCTTGTCCGAAGGCGACATGGCTGCGATCAAATTCAAGATCGGGCCGAAGGAGCAGAAAGGCAGGCCGGATGGCGCGTATACGCTCACGATAAACCGAAAGGGCGTCACCATTTCTGCCGCCAGCCAGAAGGGAGCCTTTTATGCCCTGCAGTCCCTCATCCAGATGCGGAACGCTGATCCGGAGGGGAAGGTTGCCTTTTGCCGCATCGATGATGCACCGCGCTTTGTGCATCGCGGGCTGATGTTCGACCTGGTCCGCCACTTCCAGAGTAAGGACTTCATTCTCAAGCAGATAGATGCGATGGCGCTGGTGAAGATGAGCCGCCTGCAGTTGCATCTCACAGATAACGAAGCCTGGCGCATCAAGCTTGACTGCGCTCCGGAAATGGCGTCCATCGCCGGCTTTGGCGATGCCTGGTTTTTCCACAATTTCCTATCCGGAAAGGCCCAGAAGTACGGCAGTGAACCTGCCGGCTATGTGCACGGAACCATCTATGATGACGGGCACATCTACGGAGGCTATCTCACCAAGGATGACCTTCGGGAAATCGTCGCCTATGCCGCCGAACGCCAGATAGAAGTTATTCCCGAAATCGAGATTCCCGGCCATAACAGGGTGCTGTTGAGCGTGCATCCGGAGTATTTTTGCGACGGCAAACACCCCGCCAACAACGTTATCTGCGCCGGGCGGGAAGATGTCTTCGATTTCTTTGAGAAGGTGCTCGCCGAGGTGATGGAAATCTTCCCTTCGCAGTACATCCACATCGGCGGAGACGAGGCCTCCAAGGCCAACTGGGTGCTTTGCAGCCGTTGCAAACAGCGTATGGCCGCGGAAGGATTGAAGAATGAATTCGAGCTCCAGAGCTATGTGATCCGGCGCGTGGAAAAGTTTGTCAATGCTCACGGGAAGCGCCTGATTGGCTGGGATGAAATCCTGGAAGGCGGCCTTTCCGAGAATGCCACGGTCATGAGCTGGCGCGGAGTCGCCGGAGGCATCAAGGCCAACAGCATGGGGCACGACGTGATCATGACCCCGAACACTTACTACTATCTGGACTATGGCCAGGATGCCCCTTACAAGGAGCCTATGGCATTCAGGCCTTATCTTGCGATAGAATCCGTCTACAACTACGACCCCGAAGAGGGCATCAGCTCGCTGGAGCATTTGCTCGGCGTGCAGGGTAATCTCTGGGGCGAGTGCGTGCTTGAGCCCCGGCACTTTGAGTATATGCTCTACCCCCGCGCTTTTGCGATTGCGGAAACCGGATGGAGTCTTGCTGCATCAAAGGATTATTCATCCTTCCGAGAGCGTGCCATAGCCTTGGGCAGGATGATGAAGGATAAGGGCTACACCCTCTTCAATCTTGAGACTGAAGTTGGCGACAGGCCGGAAGCGGCGGTGGAGATTCCACGCATCACCCAGCAGGCTAAGGCTACTATTCGCGAGGCAGGCGGTGCACCGCAGAATGCCTCTATCCTGGTGGACGGCCGTCTGGGCGGCTGGAACATTGCCGACAGAAAGGTCTGGAACGAGGTCCGCGGCAAAGAGGTCACGATAGATATCGACCTGGGGAAAAAGATGAAGCTGAATTACCTCGGCGCTGAGTTTGCAGACTACAATCTGCGCCGTATCAGGGTGCCTTCGGACGTGGAATTCTCCGTCTCATCCGATGGGAAGGAGTTCACTCCGGTGAATGTGCCCCAGTCAAATTTGCATGCGGACAGAAAGCATTTCCAAATACTTACCGTAGGTGCCCCGGTCAAAGTGGATAACGTGCAGTATGTGCGCCTTAGCTTCAACCGGGGGGATAAGAAGGTGACCGTCAACATCAGCGAAGTGATCATCAATTGAGTATTTATAATATATGAAAAAGTTATTAATCCTTGCCATTGGCGTTGCGGTGCTGGCGCTATTGGCTTCCGCTTGCGGAAACAAGAAAAAAGCTGCAGAAGAGGCGGAGGCTGCCGAACAGGCTGCAGCAGAACAGGCTAAACAAGATTCAATCAAAGTGGAAAAGAAAATCACTGAGCTGGCCGAGGAGCCGGTATTCGACATTGTCACCAATTACGGCACGATTAAGATCAAGTTGTATGCAGATACGCCTCTGCACAAGGCTAATTTCGCCAAGTTGGCGCTTTCCGGGTTCTACGATGGGCTGCTCTTCCATCGTGTTATCAATGGGTTCATGATCCAGGGTGGAGATCCTCTTACCAAGGATCCGGCGAATATCGATCGTTTCGGCACCGGCGGTCCGGGGTATACCATCCCTGCCGAGTTCGTGCCTGCACATCGTCACAAGAAGGGGGCGATTGCCGCTGCCCGTCGTGGAGATGCCGCTAATCCCATGAAGGAGTCTTCCGGTTCTCAGTTCTATATCGTTCAGAACGAGCAGACCTGTGCTCAGCTGGATGGTGCCTATACTGTGTTTGGCGAAACCGTTGAGGGACTGGATGTTATCGATAAGATCGCAGCTGTCGAGACCGACCGTCGCGACCGCCCCGTAGCCCAGGTGAAAATTATTAAAATTACTGCGGAATAGGTGTCGTTTTTGGCACGGATTTCGCAATTGATTTAACCGAATAGTTTTTTCATAGGTTAAATTTTAGGTTAGAATTGTGAGCGCCTTTCGTTGTGAAACGAGAGGCGTTCTAATTTTTATAAAAAAATACCGAAAAAAGTTTGGTGGTTTCAAAAAAGTGCGTATCTTTGCAGCCCGTTTCGGAAAAAGGATTTTCTAAACGGATTTAGTTCATTGAAAATATTGGGAGAACAAGTACAAGCAAGTACCGAGAACAAAAAATAGATCGAGAGCGTCAATTCTTAGAAAAGAAATTGAGAGTCGTCAGGAATCAAGCCAGATATATAGAAATATACAAAGAAGAGTTTGATCCTGGCTCAGG
>JAGCUK010000094.1 GCA_017962925.1 Bacteroidales bacterium | reverse complement strand
GGGATAGGAGTATTCAACTGGAGCGTGATCGGTGCTCTGCTTCTCGTGGTGTTGTTCCTTGGCAGTTCTGCCTTGTCGGAGCAGATCAGCGCGAGCAAGTATCCTGAATACGACAGCTACTGCAAGTCCGTTTCCAAGTTCTTTCCCTGGCGTTAAGTGAAGGCTCTGGACCGGGAGATACTGCGCCTGGCGCTGCCCAGCATTCTGGCGAACATCACCGTTCCGCTGGTGGGATTGGTGGATACCGCCGTAGCCGGGCATCTGCATTCGGTGGCTGGCAGCAGTGCCGAGTTCATCGGCGGGATCTCTGTCGTTGCCCTTATCCTAAACGTCATCTACTGGAACTTCGGTTTTCTCCGCGTCTCGACAGGGGGTTTAACCGCTCAGGCGTTTGGAAAGAGCCGCAGGATACTGCCCTCTGAGGACCTGTCCACCCCCGGAAAGGGGCAGGGGGAGGGGCCCGTCGCTTGCGATGGGAGGGGCCGGAGTGAGCGAAGCGAACGGAGTTCCGAAGAGGGCAGTATCCTGTGGCGAGCCCTGAAACTGGCGCTGACCATATCGGCGATACTGCTGGTGCTGGGATGGCCCCTTTCGAAGCTGAGCCTGCTGTTCCGCAGCGCCACCCCCGGAGTCGCCATCCTCGCAGCACAATACATCCTCATACGAATCTGGGCGGCCCCCGCGACCCTGAGCCTGATGGCCCTCAAGGGATGGTTTATCGGCATGCAGGACAGCTTCAGCAGCATGATTACCGACCTCACGGTCAATCTGGTCAACATCGCCGCCAGCATCATCCTCACCCTAGGCATAGGCGGCTGGCAGGGGCTGGGCTTCCCTGGGATCGCCCTCGGCACAGTCATCGCGCAGTGGACAGGGTTCATCCTGGCGCTGGCAATCTGCCACTTCCGTTACCGGATTCGCGTTTGTTCCGGAAAATGGCCTAAAATGGGAACAAGTACCCCGAAAAATGGGGTGTTGTTCCGAAAAACGGCCGAAAACGGGAACAAATCTTTTTTCCAGATCAACGCCGACCTGTTCGTGCGTTCGCTGTGCATGACGGGCATCTATTTCGGTTACACCGTCCTGGCATCGCGATCCGGCGACATCCTCCTTGCCTGCGCCAACATCATGATGAACCTGCTGATGATCTTCTCTTACTTCACTGACGGGTTCGCGTATGCCGGGGAGGCACTGACCGGACGCTTCATCGGAGAAAACAATGGCGGAATGCTGCGGGCGGCGGTGAGAGGCACGTTCCGCTGGAGCTTCGGAGTGGCGGGGATATGGATGCTAATCTACTGGCTCGCTGGGCTGCCGCTGCTGCATCTGATGACGGATGATGCGGTGGTGGTGGATGCCTGCCAGCAGTTCCTGCCCTGGCTGGTGGTAATGCCGCTCACCGGATGCGCAGCCTTCACTTGGGACGGCATCTACATAGGCGCAACGGCCTCCAAGGGAATCAGGAATTCCATGATCTGGGCTGTAGTGGCTTTCTTTGCGGTATGGTTCGCGGGGCGCGTCCTGCCGACCGCCGGAGCGGGGGCCATACACCTGCTTTTGGGCGCATACTTCGCCCATCTGACTGTAAGGGCTATTTATTTAAGTATCAAATATAAAAGGATGATTTATTTGTAGTATTCCATATTCTTTTCCTATATTTACCGAATAAGAGTAAATGCCAAGGATATGAAATGCTGGAGCCAGCTGATAATCGATGTTGATTACTCCCCTGCCGATCCGGGAATCAACAATTGGTTCTGCGAAAGCACCAAATACTACAAAGCCGACCTGGAAGCCGGCAAAAAGCTGTCATACGAAGATCCCGGCGGGCTCTTCGGCGGCATCACCGTAAAAGAGGTCGACGACACTAAAGTGGTGCTGACTTACGGAGGAGAAGACTACACCCTCCGCGAAGGGCAGAGCCACCGCTGCCTGGCCAAGGACGGACGCGACTACACCAACTTCGAACTCAACACCTACCTGGTGCTCGATTTCGTGATAGAGAACACTCCTGCCTTCTTCCGCCAGTTCCAGACAAAGGAGCAACTGATCAAACTCAACGACCGCGACATCCAACTCTTTGAGGCCTCGGATGACCCTTGCGCCAAGTTCGTCCTCGGCCGCTGGCACTATGTGCTGAAGCCCAGGGAGGATTCCGCCCAGCTGGCAGAAAAGTATATCCGCGAAGCGGTGGATGCAGGCATCGCAGATGCATACAACACCCTCTCCGTAATGTACGCCAATGGCGATACAGCAGAAGACAGAGTCGACCTGGAAGAATCCGCCCGCCTGCGGGACGAGGCAATCAAGCGTGGCAGCGAGGCGGCGAAGATGAGATACGCCCGCAACCGCATCGCCGGCATACTCCTCGCACCGGAAGAGCCTGCGAAAGTGGCGAAGGAGGTTGAGCAACTGCTGAAAGAAGAAACAGATATCAACCCTGGATGGTATTCAGTCCTGGGCTATGCCTACGATACCCTGAAGAAAAGCGCACAGGCAAAAAAGATGTACGAAGAGGGCATAAAGCACGGCAGCCTTCGCTGCTACTATGAGCTTGCCTACTGGTTCCAGCAGCACGGAGAAGAGGAAGAGTTCGTCAAGACGATGCAGGCGGGAATGACGGCCGGATGCGGATTTTGCCATACCCTGCATGCCGATCTGGACGAGGAAGAGTACCAGAAGAAAACTCCGGAACTCCAGAAGCACTTCACACGATACATCAAAGACCATTTGGAGCAGGGCCTGAAACTCGGAGACGGCACCTGCGCCTACTATCTCGCACACAATTACTTCTATGGCGCCCAGGGCTTCGAAAAAGACAGCAAAGCAACCTCCCGCTACATCGAAAGAGGAATGGACCTGGGAGATACTTCCTGCTTCTGCCTGCTCGCAGATATCCTGGAGATGGGCACGCCCAGCAAGGAGGACAAGCAGGATGCGGCGGTCTACCGTCTGAAGGCTCTTCGCCTTGGCGACGACTCCGCGCAGAGCAAGGTCATCATCGCATATAAGCGCGGCCTGCTGAAAAAGTATCAGGATGAGATCGAGAAGTACTGGCTGCCGGAGGATTACGACGACTACGAAGAAGACGACAGTCGCTGGGATCCTTACGTTTAAACCGGATTATTATGAAAACACTACGTATATTAATCATCCTCGCCCTGGCGGTTATGGTGAGCTTCACCTCCTGCTCGAAGAAGCATAAGAGGGAGAAGATAACCGACCCGGTGCAGCAGGAGGCCTTGAGGACCAGGAGTGAAAGCATTCCTGTCGATTCGCTGTTCACAGCAACTGCAGCCCGTGAGATAGCATCTCCTTTCAAGAAGATCGCTCTCGGAAAATTGTTCTCCGAGGTCAAGACCTCGTGGTCCGAGTCGGCGGAAAAAGCCGCTCGCGAAAAGTACGCAGAGAAACTCCGGAAAAAGGACAAGATGAAGAAGGATGAGGCCAAGAAAGCCGCAGCAAAAGCATCTGCCGAGACTCTGGCCGATTATAAGCCAAGCACGTTCGAGCGTGTAGAGGCAACCCTCATGTTCCTACCCGGAGAGGGCTACAGCACCTCCCTCACGATCTACTTCTTTATCGTTCTGGTGGCGTTCGTGATTATCTTTACTACAAAGGTAGTCAAGGCCTTCTTTATCACCCCTAAATAGCAGCCGCCATGGAAGACAGATTTATCAGACGACAAGTGCTCCCCATCGACGATGCGGCGCGCAAAAGGGTTAGGGACCTGGTGAATGCCTATGCGGCACAAGGTGAAGGACATCCTTACGAGGACTACGGCGACCATATAACCCTTCAGAAATACGAGCTGTGCCCTATCTATACGGTGAGCCTGCGCACACAGTACGACAGCCGTAGCATAAGTACCAGGCAGTACCCATACAAGGGTGGCAACATCTATACACGGCGCTTCTTCAAGACCTCGGACGTGGATGTATGGAGCTATAAACTCCTCACCACAAACGAGTTCCGTAAGGACGAAAAATCATACGAAGTGCCCGGATCGCATCATGTGGAGACCTGTAACAGATGCGGTGGATCCGGTAAGGTTATCTGCCCCGACTGCGGCGGAACCGGAACCGAGCGATGCAGTGTCTGTCACGGGAACGGGCAGATTCAGAAAACACGTTCCGAATACCAACACACAGCGGACAAGGTTTATTCGGACGGGCACAGGGAACCTGTTTATAGCTATGTAAACGTAACTTATTACGAGACCTGCCGCAATTGCGGAGGTGACGGAGAAGTGAACTGCTCCACATGCAATGGAGACACAAGAGTCACTTGCCCGATTTGCCACGGCTATGGCCGGAACGTCCACTGCTATGCCATAGACCAGAAAATCTATAATGTCTATGCTGAAGAGTACCTTGTAGATAACAGGGTGGCTGCTGTGCGTGAGCTTATCGAGCAAAAGGAGAAGTGCAGGGGCAGGGGCCTGTTCTACGACCGTGAGGAGCAAATCCAGAAAGGTGAGTTTGCGGAAGATCGCGAAATCGCCAGCACGCTCGACGGCTACATAGGCAAGCACGCTCTCCCCGTGGGAGGCGGTTGCCACATACTTTTCCAGGAAGCGGATATAGATAGGATCGATGTATGGTGGGTGCAGTACACTTATCAGGGAAAGACCTACAGCGGTTGCATATCCTCGGGCCTTGGAGAGGAGCGTTTCTTCCCGGAGACATCTCCCATTACGGATCTGGCGGAAAAGTGGATGAAGGAGGCCAACAAGAAGATAGGTGGCGTTGGCACGGTGAAGGCCAGAAAACTGCTGGAGCAGGTCGAAAAGCTGAATGTCTATGGCATAGATAACAACGTCTATGGCTTGGAATCCAGGGTAGGACGGCACCTGAATATAATGTATAACCTGGGCAATGACCTGATGTTCTGGCTCATAGCCCTGGTGGGCACCCCGTTCATATATAATTTCTACAGCGAACTCAACCCGGTTCTGCGATACGCCCATTTCATCAACGACCCGAACTGGGCTCCGTTTAAATGGGTCCCAGCGGTGCAGTGTATACTGTTCCTGGGGCTGCTCTGGTTTGCCAAATTCGCGGTGAATGAAGATGACCACAGCCAGGAGCGCCACGCGACCGTATTCGGTTACGTTTTCAAGGGGATGGCGTTGTATGTGCTGATTGCCACCATCATCCTGGTGGTGATGCTGGGGCTGAACTATCTCGGCCTCTCGGCCATTACTACGCGGGTGTTCTGGCTAGGCGGACAGGTGCTGAAGATCCTGTTCATCATACTATTCTACGCCATAATGCTGGCGATAGTATTCGTCAAGTGGGCCTGGAAACTGGTTCTCAAGCTCTGGCACCTGATCTTCTAAACGGATCTAACGAGTCTTGCAGCTATAGCTGTGCGTTTCTTTACCCTCGGGGCTGAAGGCCTTGAGGGTAATTTCTTTCTTGCCGGCCGTAACTTCCAGACGCTCGCAGTTGCTGTTTACTACTACGGGGAAATTGGCGTCGGAAACACTGCCGTCGGGTTCGTAAACCATCCACTGATGCAGGTGGCCGCAGATCATCAGGCTGATGCCGGCCTTGTTCAGGATGGGCACAAAGTACTCGTTGATGTTCTCGTCGCCGTGCCATCCTCCTTTGCGGGGAGGGATATGGCCAAAGACGATGCGGACGGCAGCGTTCTTGCACTCGGGGCTCTTCACCACCTCCTCCAGCCACTTTGCCTGCGCTTCCAGATAAGGCTCAGAAAGCATCGTTCCGGCGTACTCTATGTCGTTGTCGGGCTTATCCTCTCCGGTGTCCAGGAAGATGAAGAAGAACTTGCCGAAACTGGCGGTGTGGTACTGCTCGCCGTCGATATAGTCGAACCAATACTTCGAGTCCTTGCCGCGGAATTCATGATTGCCGCGCTGCAGGAAGAGAGGCACGCTGCCCTTCAGGTTTGCCGCGCCGGTGGTGAGGAACATCTCCCGGATCTTCTCCTTCCAGGCCATCGAACTCACCATATCGCCGTTGAACACCGCGAAATCGATTTCATCCGGCTTGGCCGCCTGCATCAGCACATTCAGTATGGAATCCTTCTGGTGGATGTCGTTGTAAACGTCGAAGCGCACCTGGTCGTAGTTCTCCTTGAGGGTGCTGGTGGTGTAGGGATTCTTCCTGTAGACATCGCTCCCCCACGGGCGGGTATAATCCACATTAGACGGGCCGTCGAAACTCTTCACACCCTTCATCATTATGCGATAGCGGTACTTCGTGCCCGGCTTGAGGCCGTCCACACGCACCTTGTGGATGTTGCTGATCACCTGGTTGCCGTGCCCGCGAAGGTCGTAGAACTTGGTGCGGTCCCGGTTGTAGAAGTGCGAGCCGTCATCCGGAGCCACCTCCACCCATCCGATAGCATCCATATTGGTTTCCCAGATCACCGTGAAGCCGGTGGTGGTGGGGTTCTCGATGATGGGGCCGCAGATAGGGCGCACCTTGTCGGGGGTCTGCTGCGCCAAGGCAGTAAGCGTCAGGCACAGGGCCAGAAGGCAGAAGAATCTCTTCATTTCAAAACTAGATTATTAGTTCCAGCAAAGATAAGAAAAATGCAAGATTTTTGTAGTAACTTTGTATGTTATGAGTAAACGAAAAAGCAGCGGCCGGAAAGGTTCCGGGAAAGTGAGAAAGAGCGTGCCTGTGTATGAGGGACGCGTGCAGATGACCCGCGAGGGGTTCATCTTTGTGATTGTGGACGGGCAGGATGATGACATCTTCGTGAAGGCGTCCAAGACCCGGAATGCCTTGGACGGCGACATTGTGAAGGTGGCAGTGACAAAGATGGGAGATACGAGAGCAGCCGCCCGCGCAGGAGAGCGTGCAGTGCGCAAGCGCGAGGGCGAGGTGGTGGAGATAGTGCAGCGCAGCGGCAAGCAGTTCGTGGGAATCTACCACACCGTGGGTGCTCAGGCCTGGGTGATGATGCAGAGCAAGAACATGCCCTACGATATAGAGGTGGATGCCGAAGAAGGCGCCCGGCTCGGCGCGAAGCGCGGGATGAAGGTTTCTGTTGTGGTGGATAGATGGGGACGTGGGGATTACTCCCCCGTCGGGCACATAGTCGACGTGCTGGGCATGCCAGGCGAGAACAATGCCGAGATGCATGCCATCCTGGCGGAGTTCAATCTCCCCTACCGCTTTGAGAAGGAAGTGGAGGATGCGGCGGACAGCATCTCCGAGGAGATCACCGCCGCCGACCTGAAGGGCCGCAAGGATTTCCGGGGCACTTTCACTTTTACCATAGACCCTGCGGATGCCAAGGACTTCGACGATGCGCTTTCGTTCCGTAAGCTGAACAACGGCAACTACGAGGTGGGCGTGCACATAGCGGATGTATCCTATTACGTAAAGCCCGGCTCGGCAGTAGATAAAGAGGCCCGCGAACGCGGCACCAGCGTTTATCTGGTAGACCGTACCGTGCCTATGCTTCCGGAGAAGCTCTGCAACAAGCTTTGCTCCCTGCGTCCTAACGAGGATAAACTCACTTATGCGGCGGTGTTCGAGATTTCGCCTAAGGCGGAGATCAAGAGCCGGTGGATAGGGCGCACGGTCATCAATTCGGATTTCCGTCTGGATTATGATCAGGCGCAGGCTATCATAGAAGGCAATTCCCCCGACGCAGACCCTACCCTCCGCGAAGCGATCTTAGCCTGCAACTCGCTGGCGGCCAAGTTCAAGGAAAAACGCTTCAAGGCAGGTGCGGTGGATTTCGACAGGCCCGAGATGAAGGTGGAGGTGGATGAGAATGGCCGGCCGATCAACGTATATGAGAAAGTGAGCAAGGAGGCCAACTGGCTGATTGAAGAATTCATGCTGCTGGCCAACCGCACGGTGGCGGAGTTCGTGGCGACCGGAGGGCAGATGAACGGCGTTGCGGCAAAGAACGCCAAGACATTCGTCTATCGTATCCACGACGTACCCAACACCGAAAAACTCGAAAGCCTCAAGCACTTCGCAAAGGGCTTCGGCTACAAAATGGAGAACGCTTTCGAAGGCCGCGCAGCTGCCAGGAGCATCAACGCCCTCATGAAGGCCGCGGCCGGCAAGCCCGAACTCGCAGCTTTCGAGGATATCGCCTTGCGCTCGATGGCCAAGGCCTGCTACAGCACCGAAAACATCGGCCACTACGGCCTCGCGTTTGACTTCTACACCCACTTCACATCGCCCATCCGCCGCTATCCCGACCTTATGGTACATCGCCTCCTCACCCTCTATCTGGCAGGCAAGGAGAGCGCCAACAAGGGCTTCTATGAGATCGAGTGCCAGCACGCCTCCGATCGGGAGGTGGTGGCAGCGGATGCAGAACGTACCAGCATCAAATACAAGTTGGTGGAATACATGCAGGACAAGGTAGGGATGGAATTCGACGGACGCGTGTCCGGCGTCACCGAATGGGGCATGTATGTGGAGATAGAGCCCTCGAAGGTAGAGGGAATGGTGTCGCTTCGCGAGATCCGCTCAGACTTCTTCGAATTCGATGAGGAACGCTACCGCCTGGTGGGCAAGCGTACTCACAAGATCTACCGCCTCGGCGATCCAGTGCGCATCCGCGTAAAGAACGCCAACCTCGAGCAAAGGCTCCTGGACTATGAATTAATCGAAAACCTCAAGTAATATGTCAAGCAATTCATTTTTCGGATTTCTGGCAGGTGCCGCGATAGGTGCGGTTGCCGCCGCATATCTTCTTTCCGACAAGGGTAAAGAGGATGCAGAACGCCTGAAGCAGGCCGCCGGGGACATCGCCGAGAAGGCCAAGAACAAGGCCGGCGAAGTGGCTGACGCCGCGATGGACGCCGTTTCCAAGGGACTGGATGCCATAGAGGACGCTCTCAACAAAAAGGCAACGGACGAATCTGCGGAGGCATCGGTATGAACGGCAAAAGCTATGTAGATCTGCGCATCGAGCAGCTGAAACTTAAGGGTAGCGACAGCGCATCCAAGGTGCTGGCAGCTGTGCTGGCGTGGATACTGATTATCGCCGTCGCCCTGCTGCTGCTCACGGTGCTGGCTTTCGCAGGCATCCTCCTTCTGGGGAAGGTGCTGGATAACTATGCACTCGGGGCATTCATCGTCTGCGGCGCCTTATTGCTGGTGCTGCTGGTGCTCTTGCTTTGCCGCAAGAAGATGTTCCGCGACGAACTTGCTCATAATTTAAGTGGAAAGAAGGATTATAAGGATCTGGTGCGCAGCGAGGAGCTCGTGGAGGCGCGCCTGGAAGACAATAGCACCGATTATCTCGGCTGGAGCAGTGTTGGCCTCCGCGCCGTTCGTATCCTCCTGCGGGTGCTGGCGAGAAGATAATAAGATGATTTACAAATTCGAACCTATTCTGAAGACGCTGGTGTGGGGCACCGAAAACTGGGTGCTGTCCGGCGTCAAGGGCAACGAAACCAAGGTTGCCGAGGGCCCGGAAAAGGGCAAGACCCTCAACGAGCTCTACGGCAAGGAATTCCCCCTGCTGATAAAGTTCATCGATGCGAAGAAAGACCTGAGCATCCAGGTGCATCCCAACGACGAGATTGCGCAGCAGCGCCACGGATGCCGCGGCAAGACCGAGATGTGGTACATCATCGGCGCGGCCGAGGGTGCCCATCTGCTTGCCGGGCTCTCCAAGGAGATCGACAAGGATGATTACGTACGCCTGGTGGATGAGGGCCGCATCACCGAGGTGCTGGCAGACCATAAGGTGGCTCCGGGAGATGTCTTCTTCCTGCCCGCAGGGCGCATCCACGCCATTTGCGGAGGATGCTATCTTGCCGAGATCCAGGAGACCTCCGACATCACCTACCGCATCTTCGACTATAACCGTCCCGGACTCGACGGCAAGCCGCGCCAGCTGCATACCCAGGAAGCGAAGGATGTCATAGATTATAAGGTATATCCGGAATACAAGACGCCCTACGAGCGCAAGGAGAATGCCGGCGTGGAAGTGGCCAGATGCCAGTATTTCACCACGGATGTCTATGAGCTGACCAAGCCGCTCACAGTCAATCTTGAAGGCCTGGCGGCCGTGCCGGACAACTTCTATATAGTGATGGCCCTGGAAGGCGAAGGCCGCATCGGCGGAACGCCCATCAAAGCCGGAGAGGCCGTGCTGGTCCTGGGCGAAAAAGATATCAGCTTCGAGCCCACCTCCAACATACTGAAACTATTGACCACCCACTTATAAATCGCACTATGGATCAATCCAGAAGAGACTTCCTTCACCTTCCTGCATCTTTTTGGGGTCGAACAGCCCCTCTGCTGGACCGGCGAAGTGCCGATGTCGATATTCTGACTCATTGATAAAACAGCTATTTTTGACTATCTTTGTGCTGTTGTTTGATTATTAATCTATTTTAAATATGAAGAATATTGTACTAGTACGCCATGGCGAAAGCCAGTGGAACAAAGAGAACAGGTTCACCGGATGGACCAATGTTGATTTAAGTGAAAAGGGCCTTCAGGAGGCCCTGGATGCAGGTAAAGCTCTGAAAGAAGCCGGATTCAAGTTCGACATCGCCTACACCTCATACCTTAAGAGGGCAGTGAAGACCCTCAACAACGTGCTGGATGCAATGGACCTTGACTGGATTCCTGTCGAGAAGACCTGGCGCCTAAATGAGAAGCACTATGGAATGCTGCAGGGCCTCAACAAGGCCGAGACAGCAGCCAAGTACGGCGATGAGCAGGTGCTTATCTGGCGCCGCAGCTACGACGTTGAGCCCCTCCCTCTTCCCGACGCAGATCCCAACTCTGCAACGCAGGATCCCCGCTATGCAGACGTTCCCGACCAGTATGTGCCCCGTACCGAGGCACTCAAGCAGTGCATCGAGCGCGTAATGCCTTTCTGGGAGTGTGAGATCTTCCCCAAGCTCAAGACTGTGGACAATATCATCGTGGTCGCGCATGGCAACAGTCTCCGCGGTGTCGTGAAGCACCTCAAGGGCATCTCCGACGAAGCTATAGTCAAATTGAACATCCCTACAGCAGTGCCGTACGTGTTCGAATTCGACGATGACCTGAATCTCGTCCGCGATTACTACCTCGCCGATCCCGACGAACTCGCCGCCAAACAGGCAGCCGTTGCCAACCAGGGAAAAGCGAAGTAATCAAACAACAACATAATTTAAAGCCCCGAAAGTCAGCAGAACTTTTGGGGCTTTATCATAAGCAGAAGGGTCTGTCGGCTACAACAAGCCTCTGCCCTTCAGGAAAGCCTGGGAATCAGGCTCGCGGCCTGCAAAACTCTTGTAAAGAATCATGGGTTCCTCGCTGCCGCCCTTCTCCAGGAAGGTTTCCTTGAACTTCTTCGCGAGTTCAAGGTCGAACGGGCCGTTAGGAGAAGCCTCGAAGATGCTGAATGCATCCTTATCCAGCACCTCGCTCCAGAGGTAGCCGTAGTAGCCCGTGTTATAACCGCTGGAGAAGATGTGGTTGAAGTAGGTGGTGCGATAGCGGAAGGTGATTTCCGGATTCAGCCCTATCTTTTCGGCGATGGTCGCCTCGAAGCTGTCGATGAATGCAGTAGCCTGCTCGCGGGTGGTGATATCCTCGGGGATATCTGCCAGCTCATGCCACTTGAGATCCAGGATGGAAGCGGCCGCAAGTTCGGTGGTCATGAAGCCCTGGTTGAACTTGAGGGAGTTGTTAATCTTCTCCACAAGCTCGGCAGGAATCACCTCGCCCTCGGCATTCTTCGCATACTTGGCAAGCAGTTCGGGCTGGAAGGCCCAGTTCTCGTTGAACTGGCTGAACATCTCCACGAAGTCGCGGGTAACGGAAGTGCCGCTCACGGAAGCGTAGTGGCACTTGGTCAGCAGCCCGTGAAGAGCATGTCCGAACTCGTGGAAGACGGTCTGCACCTGATCCACGTTCATATTCTCGGCCAGATTGCCCACGTTCACGATGATGGGACGCACGTCGTTTCCTTCGGCATCCACATACTGATCGCGGACGTTGTTCATCCACGCGCCTCCGCGCTTGCTGTCGCGAGGCAAATAGTCGGTGGTGAAGATGCCGATGAGAGAGCCGTCGTCGTAGGTGAGCTTCCAGGTCTGGACGCATTCCTTATTATATGCGGGCACGCCCTCGAGCAGCTCAGCATTCACTCCGTAGAGCCACTTTGCTGCCGTGAAGATGCCGTTACGCACGGAATCCTTCTGGAAATAAGGCTTCACGGCCTCATCATCGAGATCGTACTTGATCTTGCGCACCTTTTCGGCATAGTACCACCAGTCCCAAGGCTCGATCTTCGAGCCTGCGGGCAGAACACCGGCGGCCACATCCTCATCCATCACCTTCTGCATGTCGGCAATCTCTTCCTTCGCCTTGGCGGTGGAAGCCTTCATGATGCCGGTGAGGAAGTTATCGACGGTGGCAGGATCGTGGGCCATCTTATTGTCGAGGGTGTAGGTAGCGGAGTTCGGGAATCCCAACAACTTAGCCTTCTCCTGACGCAGGCGCAGCACCTCGATCACCAGCAGGGCGTTGTCGTTCTCGTTGCCGTTATGGCCGCGGGTGGTATAGGCCTCGTAGTAGGCCTTGCGCAGTTCGCGGTCGGAGGTGGAGGTCATCTTGTCGGGGAAAGCGCTCACGCTGAACCCGAACTTCTCCTTGAAAGCATTGCTCTCTGCGAGGATATGATTGCCTATCACCTGAGTCTTGGATGCTATCTCCGCATTGATCTCCTTGAGGCGTGCCTGCTTTTCTTCCGGCAGGCCGATGCCCTCGCGCTCGAAGCCCTCGAAATGCTTCTTCAACACCATCTGCTGCTCGCGGGTGAGGGAGCTCTGGTCGCCATTGTAGACAGCGGCGACTCTCTCATACAGAGCCTTGTTGAAGGAGATATTGTCTTCGTGGGCGCTCATCAGAGGGATAGCCTTCTCCACTGCCTTGTCGAGGGCGTCGCTGCGGTCGGTCTCGGCCACATTGTACATCACTCCCACGACCTTGGAGAGTATGCTTCCGGAAAGTTCCAGCGGTGCGATAGTATTCTCGAAGGTGGGGGCTTCCTCATTGGCGGTGATGGCATCGATTTCAGCCTGCTGCTGTTTGATGCCGGCCTTGATGGCGGGGATATAGTCGGAAACCTTTATCTCATCGAAAGGAGGAATCCCGTAAGGAGTGTCCCACTCGGTGAGGAAAGGGTTGGTGCGGTTGCAAGCCATAAGCGAGAGTGCAAGCGTAATAACTGTGAAAATGCGTTTCATTAATTAATCTTGACTGAAGGATTGTCTTTGTCGTCGGGCGCGGTGATAAGCGACATCTGTGCCGAACCGCTGTAAATGGTGATGATGCCGGTGATATCCACGGTGGATCCTCCGACGATGCGGGAATCCAGCGCCTGGTCGGCGAACTTGGCATAGCCGCTGGTACGCACCTGTATCTCGGTGGAACCCATCTTGAAGTAATGGGACACATAGTTCGCGGTGGCGTACTTGATCATCATCTCTTTATAAGTAAGATTGGCGTCCTGGCCGAAGGCGGTGATCACGCTCTCACCCATCTGATTGGCATAATCCTTAGGTTTGGTGAGGATGTTGCCGTACTTGGTGGCACCACTGCCCACAACAGCAGAGTCGAAGTTGCCTGCCTGGATATATTCAATATACTTGGCTTTGGACATACTCCAGGTGGTGATTCCCCAAGTTCCGGCGTCCGAGAGGAAGATACGGTTGTAGGGGTTCTCCTTCTTATGGGCGAGGATGCCGTGAGGATAAACCAGCGCGAAGATCTCGTTGCCGTACTTCAACCCCTCTACCTTCACCAGCGTGCCCCAGAGGTCTCCCTGGAAGCCAGCGGAAAGGCTGGCGGTAATCTCTGCCTGGGTAACGGTCTTAGGCGTCACGGGAGTGTCGTAGTCGCTGCGGAACACGTGAGTGTCGATCATCGCCTGGATGTCGATATAGGAGGTCTCATACTCGTTGGTGGAGGTGTTGTCTGGCTCCAGACCGAGCTGAGGCATATCGTTGTATGCTCCGATGCAGAGGTCCTGGCACTTTACATACACCCACTGGCCGAGCCTGTAGTCGCTGTACAGCGAAGACTTTCCGAGCTTGAGGTCGATCCCACCGGTGGCATCCTGGAGATAAATCTCGCGGTAGAGGTTACCGGTCTTATCGTCTGACACCACCTGGCCCTTGATCCATACGTTATCGGTAATGGTGTGGCCGCTGGTGCGATTCTTCTCGAAATCGGTCTTCTTGTTATACTGGAGCTTCATCTCCTTGATGGTGGTGATGGTGCCGTTGAAGCCATAGGAGGCCAGGTCGGACTCCTTCCAAAGCTTCATCTCTCCGGGTTCGTTGTTCCCGAAGGTCAGGACCGGCTGCCATTCTTCTTTCAGACTCTGGCAGGAAACAAGGGCTGCGAAAGCCGCGATTGCAATAAATAACTTTTTCATACGCTTAGAATCTGAAATAAACGTTCAACATATAATTGGTGCCGGCCATGTAGAAGTACTTCGGATCGAAGCGGTAATACTGGCTCTTGCTGACGGTGTTGTCCACCATACGGGTCTGCTCATATCCGCCGGTCTTCACGTTCGTGTTGTTGAGAAGGTTCTTGACATTGAACGAGAAGCCCAGTTGATACTTGTAATGGATGTACCAGCTCTTGCCGATGGAGAGGTTGACCAGCACGGCAGGATCGAAGCGTTCCTGATCGGTCATGTACTCGATCTCGGCGGCGGTGATCTGATTGTCGGGGCCGTTGACCGCGGAGTCGGTGCGGTAGAGAGGATTCATATCCAGATAAGACTCTCCGAAGTACTCCACGTCGGCATCGATGAACCAGTAGTTGCGGTTGTATGCAAGGCCGAGGCTGGCGGCAATCTGAGGAGTGGAAGGCACATAGTGCTGTTTCACCGTGCCGTCCGGCATCAAAGTGCTCTTCCAGTAAGGGACCTTCACCTTGTCCATGATGACCTCGGCGCTGTTATCCACAGTCTGGGTCATCACAGGATTGGATGTGTAGATGTAGCGTCCTGCGGCGAGCACTCCCTGCAGCGACAGGTTGGGAACCACGTAGGTGGGAACCTTAAAGCCGAGTTCCATACCCATGTTCAGCTGGTCGATTCCGTTGATTGCGAAGTTCGAGAAAGCATTCTGGAGGTCGTCATAAGCGCTCATGACCTTGGACTGGTCCTTGATCAAGGTGTAGTATGCCGTGGTGCGGATATTGATTCCGTTGGCGGAATACTGCCAGTTGATATCGGCCGAGGTGGTCTTGATGGTGGTGAGGTCGTCTACGACCGAATTGCGGGTACGGGGCGAGAGGAATGCCTGATTGAACTTGGGTGCGTCGTTGAAGTACCCGAGGTTGGCATACACTCGCTGCGAGCCGCCGATCACATAGTTCAGGCCGAGTTTCGCGGCGTAGGTGAGGAAGGAATTGACCTTGCTCTTGCCGTAGGATGTCACCACGCTGCCGTCGTGCTCGTAGGTGGGCTCGACTGTAGTGCCATCCACCACGATCTTCTTTCCGGTCTCATCGAGGCCGGGGAAGAGGCCTTTGCGGATGAGGCCCTCGCGCCAGAAGCTTTCGTAGCCGAGGCGGGCGCCGAGGTTGGCGCTGAAGTTGCCCTGGGTCATCCTGGCATTGAACCATCCGCCGTAGTTGCGCACCTGGGCGTAGTAGTCATAACCATATTTATCTCCCACGCCGAGGGTCCTGGCAGTGCCGTGCTGCATGTAGTATTCCAGATCGTTCTGGAGTTTGTAGGGCGTTGCCGCGAAGTCGCGCTCGGCGAAGTTGTCGATATCCATGAAGTAATCGCCGCCCAGCAGGTCCGCTATCTGCTTGTAGTATTCAGTGCGGTTGATGCGGGCATCCAGTCCGCCGGTCAGCACGAAGGTGCTTGAAGGACGATACTTGAAGTTGGTGGAGAGGTTGAAGTCCCGCTGATCCACGTGGCGCTCTTCCTGTACGTACTTGGAACGGCTCTTGCCTTTCTCATCCGTCTGGATGCGGTTCACATAGTAGAAGCGGTCCCAGTTGATGTGGGTCAGTTCAGGATACATGCTGGCATGTCCCCATACCTCGTTCGCCCATCCGTACTTGATATCGTTGTTGCGGTTCAGGTCGGGATTGGAATCATAGAAGTAGCTGGGAAGGTTGCGGTAGTAGTCCGGACGGGGATCCTGTGCATCGTACCAGTCGAGTGCGGTGTATCCGTTCTTGCCGAAGCGGTAGAGAGCGGTAATGGAGGCGTTCAACTCGTCGGAAGGGCTGTATTCATACTTCACAATTGCAACAGGCTCGTTGGTCTTGCGGACGCGGGCGTTGCGCACCTTGCCGTTCTGGTAGCCCCAGTTGGAGTTGTACATATTGTCTCCCACCAGGTCGTAAACTTCCTGGGTGGATGCATTCTGAGCACCGCGCTGGCCGGGGGTAGCGAAGAAGACGAAACTCAGTTTGTTGTTGTCGTCCAGCACCTTGTCGGCTGCGAGGTAGTATGCGAAGGAACGGTAGTAAACACCGTCGATCCAGTCGTTGCCGCCGAGACGTGCGGAGATGTTCGCCGCGAAGGCCCATCCGTTATCCATCAGGCCGGTGGCGTAAGATCCCATCAGACGCAGGCGATAGAGGGTGCTGTTGGTGAGAACGCTTCCGCGCATGCCCTTACGCACGTTGGTGGCGTTGCCGAAGATATTGGTGACGCCGTTGTATCCGCCGAAGCCATAGTCGGAAATCTCCAGGCCGTTGGTGGTCTCCTTGGTGCGCATCGCCTCGTTCAGACCGCTCCAGAGGGAGAAGGGCGAGTACCCGGTGATGGCATCATTCATCTTCACTCCTGCGAGGTAGACATCCTGGCTCTCGGAGGAATAGCCGCGGGCGCGGAAACGCACGGAGCTGAAGTTGTAGCCGGCGATGTTATTGAAGACGTCGTTGGAGCCGAAGAGGATGGTGGGGTTATCGTTGTAGCCGGAGTCGTCCATGTCGAACTGGGCGAAGGAGTCGTCGTCGATCTCCGTCACGCGCTGGATGGCGGTCATGGAGATGTTGAACATGTTCTTCACATATCCATCGTTGACCGTGACCTCAACGCGGTTCTCGAGGCACTCGGGAGCATCGATCACCAGGCTGTATCTGCCGTTGGCGAGGCCGTTGACCGCAAATGCGCCGCCGGCATCCGTCATCACGTCGGTGAGTTCGGTGGCACCGGCAAAGAGGTGCACATGCGCTCCTTGGATGGCCTCTTTCGTGGAACGGTTGATGATGACACCTTTGACGCCGCCGGTGTAGTCTCCGAGGCTTATCAGCGCCGCCTGGCTATGCTCGGGCTTGGGTTCTTCCAGGCCCTGGGCGGCAATCTTGGAGAGGAAATCGGATCCGGGGACGGGTGCTGCGCTGCCGGTGGATGCGGAGGGTGCAGGTGCCGCGACGGTGGCATAGTCAAAGTCGTAATGCACACCGGCGGTCACCGAGGCCATTCCGAATATACCTTGGCCCTTGATTCCGGTCATCGCCTCACCGGCGATAGTGCCGCGGAGGTCGACATATGCCGACCAGGGGCCCTGGATGCGGATCACACTGAGCAGACCAGCACCGCCGCCTATCGAACCGTAGCCGCTGGGAATACCGATGGAAGGCACCACGGAAACATAGGGATAGGCGTTGAAGAAGTTATCCTTCGTCCATCCGAAAAGCACTCCGGGGATATTCACGAACAGGTCGATGGGAGTAGAAAGGAAGTTAAATCCTTTGTGCCCGTAGAAACCTGCGGCGTGGAGGCCCTGGAGGCCGAAGCGGGCGCCATAGACCGGCGAGAACCACTTTCCGCCATATGCCTGGATGGCAGGAATGCCGACGGAGAAGGAGGGATTCGATCCGCGGAGTCCGTCTGCGCCGATATTCACACCGACACCGCCGCCTGCGAACCAGCCGCCCTTTCCTTCCTGCTCAGTGGCAGAATATTCCTGGGCGCCTGCATTCACTGCTGCCGCAAGGGCGAATGCCGCTATGATGAATAATCTTTTAATCATATGCTAAATTATTTGGAGACAACGATATAGGTGGGATAGTGGTCGGAATATCCGCCGACGAACGCGCCACCGGAGAAGGTGCGGAACGGGGTTCCCTTGTAGGGCCCGCTCTGGTTGGTCATAAACGGCTTGCTGAACACGCGACCGTAGTACTTCTTCTGCACTATGGGGCGGATCTGGAAGGTTCCGCGCTTGGCATTTGCCAGGGCGTTGTTGACCATTACGATATCGAAGATATTGCCGGCGCCCTGATAGTACAGGGAGCTGTAACCGGCCTTGATCATGCTCAGGAACGGATCGAAGAAGTCCTCGTCGGTCACCTCGTCGATCTTCTCCTTTCCACGGAGAAATTCGGTCATGGAACGGTCGGTGGGGTTATCGTTCATATCTCCCATGACGACTATCTTGATGCCGGGGAATTCCTGCTGCAGCTTCATGGCGTGATCGTAGATAATCTCCGCTCCGCGGGGACGCAGGTCAGCGCCCTTGCCGCCCAGACGAGAAGGAAGGTGGGCCACGTAAAATGCGAACATCTCGCCGTCGATGGTGCCGCGGACCATGAGCACGTCACGGGTCTTGAAGTCATTCTTCTCCTCCTGGGTCCACTGGCTCCAGTCGATGCGGGAAGGGTCGAATGTGAAGGGGATGGCCTCGCTGGCAATCACCTTGAAGATCTCGGGACGATAGAGAAGCGCGCAGTCCACACCGCGACGGTCGGGGCTGTCGTAGTGCACGATCTGATAGTTGGCTTCTTCGATCTCCGGCTGGTTCACCAGGTCGTCCAGCACGTGACGGTTCTCAATTTCGCTGACGCCCAGCACCGCATGCCAGCAGCCGTTATCTTCTTTCATGGCGCGGATCACGCTGGCCATATTGTGCTGCTTCTTGGCATACTTCGCTTCGGTCCACTCGTTCTGACCGTCGGGAAGATACTGGTAGTCGTTCTTGCCTTCATCGTGATAGGTATCGAAAAGGTTTTCGAGGTTGTAGAAACCTATCACATAACTGCGGTGCTTGCCTGCATCCGCCCTGAAGGGCATGGCGAGCAGAAGTGCCGCGACAAGGATGTAAATATACTTTTTCATCATGGTTATTGTTTATCGTATTAACGCGCCCAACTCGGGGTTTCGGCTTCGATTGCATCCGCTTCACTCTTTCCGAGCACTCCCGGCAGGTTCACGAAGAAATCGATGCCCGTCCTACTTTCAAGTTCATCTACCGAAATCAGGTAATCCAGGAAATTCCCTCGGGAGATGGTTGTATCGTGAGGCAGGTAAAATGCCGCTGCGCGGTATCCCTTATGGCCGATGGCGGAGCTGGTGCTCTTCTGAAGTACGGCCTTGAAGTAGGCGGCAGGCACTTTCACCCGGAAGCCAGAACTGCTGCCGCTGCTCTGGTGAGATCCTTCCAAAACGCATCCGGTCACCACATACAAAGTGTCGGCTGTGGAGGCATAGCTGCGGATGCGACCTTCGAGGTTTGCCCAGATGTAGGAGTTGAAATCGTAGTCCTGCGGCGTCATGTTGGTGCCGTAGAAGGTGGATACGTTGGCGGCGTAGTTCAGCCTGTCGGCGGATGGAATCTGGTGCCCGCGAGTCCATCCTCCCCCATAAGAGCCTCCCCTGAGATCCGGCTGCATGTTGCTGGGAAGCATAGGGTCCAGCCCCCACGCATTCGTGCGATTGCCGCTGCCGATCAGGGCCTTGTTCAGAGGATAGGCCACCCAGATGGAAAGGTGTTCATTGTAGTCCCAATAGCAGGACCAGTTGCGCACTCCGCTCTGGGTGCTGTTCAAATATCTCTGGCCGCTCATGTCGTGGGCGAGAACGACTCGGCCGTCCCCTGCCTTGGTTTCGGGCAATTCCAGCCATTTGGCAGGGAAGGCACCGTCCCCAAGCTCAGACGGAGACGTTCCGTCCTTACCCTGCTGGTATACGGTGGCAGTATTGACCTTTACCCCTAAGGATTTCAGTACAAGGGTGACACTTCTCTCGGTCTTTTCCGTATTCTCGCTGTATCGCAGGCGTGCATCGCCCTGGCTTCCGGTGCCGGAAGCAGGATCCATAGTGGCCCAGTCCGAAGGTCCGCCGGCGGGATACTCCAGTTCGATGGACCATTCGCCCTTAGCTGTGATTGTCACGAACACGCTGCCGTCGCCGGAAGACACCGTGGAGCTGCGGGGCACCACGGTGGCTTCGTAATCGACGGGATCCTCCGCCGGTGTGCAGGCGAAGAGGCCTGCAATCACCGAAAAGAGAATAAAGGGTCTGGCAATCCTGCGAAGCATGGTTTAGTCTTCGAGTTTGTAGAGATGAACCTTCTTGGGGGCGGTTGAAGTCTTCTTGTAGAAGCGGAAGCGCTTCTGGTCGGAGTTGGCGTTATACATGAAGATGGTATCAGCCGACTTATCTACAATCTCTGCATTGCCTTCAGATGCCAGGGCGATGGTTATCAGAACCTGGGAATCGCCGAATTGCAGAACGTTGGAAGCAGACTTACCATAGATGTATTTACCGCTGGCGGCCTTAATCGCATATCCGCCATCCATGGCCTCAACGGCAACGGTAGAAGCAAGGTTCGCCTCGGTTGCTTTGATTGCACCGGACTCGATTTCTACTGCAATGTTGAGATTGACGGCATCTGAAGTTCCCTTGCCATCGAAAGCGACCTTATCATCCTCATTGACGATGAGATAGGTGCCCACCCAACTGGAAGGAGCGGTAGTGACCTTAACGAAGCTCTTTTCTCCGGCCGCGCTCTTCTTGGCCTGGGTGATGACTACGGTGTATTCCGCATTGGCCTCTGCGCAGGCGACCTTGATGTTGGCGACCACAGCCTCGTCGGTCTCATTTGCAGGGAAGGTAACCTTAACTGTGGCATTTGCGCTTCCCGATGTGGGATCCACCACGAATGTGGCCTTGTCGCTGGTGGCAGTCCACGCTGCATTTGCAGTGATGGTGAAACTGGCCTCAGTGGCAGAACCGGCGACCTTGATATCCTTTGTGGAGACAGAGCAATACTTCTCGTCCGGATTGCCGGCCTTGATCTCGGTCGCAATGACATTGACGATATTCTTGGAAGCATTGATGGTGTTGAAGTAGCCGGTGATTACAACTCTCGTATTCAGCAGGCTGCTGGGATCGATTGCAGAATCCAGCTGCGAAGGGGAAATGATGCGTGTTGCGCCATCCACCTTTACATTATAATAGTCACCTTCCTTGACAAGGGTGCCAGTGGCGGTGAGGTAATCGGTGGTGGAAGAGGTATAAGAGTCGATGGTCTTGGTGATATCCTTCAGCTCGGTGCGAGGAACGGTATTGCCGCTGCTCAGCACAGTGATAGTGGGCTCGGTGAATTCGGGCAGGCCATAGTAAGTGGTCTTGGTGGCCTCAATCTTTACCTTGTCGCCGATCGCGGCCTCGGGAGCCTTGTCGGTGTAGACATACACGTTGGTGGTGCCGTCGGTGACAATCACACCCTTGAGGGACTTGGCAGCCACAATGGATTCTGCCACGATGACCTTGGAGTTATCTTCCGCAGCAACGGTCTCGGTGATGGTGCCGGTTACGGTCTTAATCTCCTTGCCAACGCCGTTGATCTTGATGATCTTGCTGCCGGTGGTGAACTGAGGAGTGTTGCCGAACATATTGCAGAGATCGCCGAGGACGAGAACCACGTCACCGACCTTGATCTGATCCTGTGCGGTGAACTTCTCGCCGTTATAGTAGAATCCGCGATAGACGCCAAGCACTGAGGAGTAACCCTCATCGACGATGGAATACTCGGCATTGCCATAGTAATCAGAAGCACTGGCATCCCAAGAGAGACTCTTGATGGCGCTGATCTTACCGACCGCATAGACGCCTTCGAGTTTCTCGTAGTTCTTGGTATCGGTGTACTTCAGGACCTTGGCGGCATTGATTGCTGCAGCCACATTGAAAGGATCGGCCTCGGTGCCGGTTCCGGTAGGAGTGGCAGAAGTAGCAGCGTCTCCGCCACCTTCGCTCTTGCCATTAAGAGAATAGACGAAGTTCTTTCCACTTACGAATTCAGGGGTGTTACCCTTGTAGTTCACCACGAGTCCGCATACAATCACATTGTCGCCGAGCTTGATATCGGTCTCGCCTGCCGTGAACTTCCTGTTGCCAAGATAGTAGCAGTTGTAGCAGATAAACTCGTTGCTGGCAGCGCCATCATCGGAGATGTTGAAGCGGGCATTGCCAAAGGTATTGCCATTGGACACATTGTAGGTGAAGTCCTGAGTAATGGTGGAGACCTTACCCATCACGAAGAACTGCTCGGTGCTCGACTTGTCGGCCTCGAGAGTCTTCACATACTCGATCACGCCGGCCACACTGAAGGGATCATCCTTGGTGCCAGTGCCCTTTTTGAGTTCGCCCTGCTCGCCGGTCTGCTTGATGATCAGGCTGGCCCTGGCAAGGCCGATTGTGAAGACAAGTTCGCCTTCGCGGTCGTGGCCCTTGTTAGCCTCGACGGAGACTTTTACTGTCTGTTCTTTGGTGGAAGCACTGCCTTCGGTTTTGTCGAGGGCGACCCATTCCGGCTGGGAGAAGATGTGCCAGTCGCGGGTTGCTACGAGGGTGACGGGCTGCTGCTCATCACCGGCCCCGAAGGTGATTTCGGTGGGGCTCACGGTTACCTTGGCCTCGCCAAGATTCTCTTCCGTGGGCACACAGGATGCGAATACCAGCGTGGAGAGCGCTGCAATTGCAAGAAAAGATCTGAGTTTCATATACGCAAAAAATGATTATTGTTATTTGTTTTGTTTCAATTATGTTGCTTTCGTTCAAATGTAGCCTCAAATATAATTATTCCTTTGGAATAAATCAAAAAAAAGCGCGGCCGTCGAGCCGCGCTTTTCAGGATTCCGAAAAACGGATTAGTTGAACTTGTACCTCAGACCGAACTGGAGCTGCCAGCACTGGCTGCTGTCGACAATGTAGTCGTAGGTCTTGGTAGCCTCGGTTGCCCAGGAGAAGGTAGGCTCATTGCTTGCATTCACGCCCTCATACTTGAGGATACGGTTATTGCCGCAAATTGCGCTGTTCTGGTAAACACCCCACTTGGAGTTGATCAGGTTGCCTGCGTTGAGGAGGTCGATGGTGAACTGAAGGAGGTGGACCTGCTTGCCGGTCTTGAAGCTGAAGTTGTGCGCCCAACGGAAGTCGATGCGGTTGACCCAAGGTGCACGAGCGGCATAAGCCTCTGCATACTGTCCCTTGTGGCTGCGCAGATACTTGTCCTGAGCGACGAATGCGTCGTAGGCCTTTGCGCTTGCATCAGCGGTGGATGCATCTTTCCAGTTGATGTCACTACCCTTGGCATAAATGTACATGAGGTCGTTGTTAACGCCGTCACCATTTATGTCGTTGGTGTAGCAGTAGGAATAACCGCTGGAGGTCATGCCGGTGTAGAAGAGACCGAAGTCCATGTCGTAACCGAACTGGCCGGTGAGAACAGGGAAGTGATAATCGACGGATGCGATGATCTTGTCCGGAACCACATACTGGGAACGCTGGAGCGTTGCATAGTTGGATCCGTTGACGGTGTAGAGACCCTGCCATGTAGAGAGAGGGTCACTGCCGGGCAGGCCGGAGATTTCCTTGCTCTCGGTGCGGGTGTAAGCTGCCATTACGTTCAGGCCCTTGAGAGGCTCGGCGTTGACGGTGATGTTGCCGATGTAGCCGTAACCCTCAGTGGTGTTGGTGAGGTAAGGAGCGTTCTTGCCAGCGTTGATGAGGCCCTTGTTGGCAGGATAGATAAGACGATCGTCGGGACCGCTGAAGTGAGCCCAGGTGTCGCAATTGTCAACGTTGATGTTGTCAACCACTACGCCGTAGATGGTCTTGTTGAAGATACCTTCTGCCGTGACGGTGAGAGGGAAGCTTGCAGGGACCTGGTAGTCAACTGCGAGGGAAGTCTTCCAGATCTGGGGCATCTTGAAGTTAGGATCAACACCGGACATGGTGCTACCTGCAACGTGGTTGGCATCGGTGAGCTCCTTCTGGAGGCCGAGCTTGTCGATCATTTCGTTGACGTTGGTGATCATGCCGCTGTCGAATGCGTGGAGCTTGTCATCCTTGCTGACAAGGTCGCCGCTGGCCCAGGTGGACTTGTACTGAACAGAGTTCTGAACGAGGCCTGCGTTGGTAGGAGTGTTGGTGAAGTACACGAGAGGCAGACGTCCCTGGAAGAGACCGGTGCCGCCGCGGAACTTGAGGGTGTTGTCACCCTTCACATCATAAACGAAACCTACGCGAGGGGAAATCTGGACGCGGTTGTTAGGCCACTTGCCGGTATCGATCGTGAGACCGTCGCGGAAGGTGTAGCCTGCAATCGCCTTGTTGGTTGCGATATCGCTCTCGTCGAAGAGGAGGTCGTCGAAGCGCACGCCGTAAGTGAGCTTGAGCTGATCGTTCACGTTCCACTCATCCTGCACATAGAGGCCGATCTGGTTGAAAGTGACCTGTGCGTTAGGATTGAGTTCTCCGTTCCAGCCATAAGTGACTGCGAAGGACTCGGGAGTGCCGTTGAGAACATCGGTGATGGTGGCCTCATCGGTCCAGGCATAACGATAGTAACCGGCGCCGTTACGCATGTAAGCGTTGTTGGCGAACTGGTGCTCGTAGCTGAAACCTGCGACAATCTTGTGGTTGCCCATGAGATAGGTCACGTCGTCCTTGACGGTCCAAACCTTATTGTGAACACCATTATTCCAGGTGAAGAGCTCGTAACCGAGGGACGTGTAAGGCTGCCATACGCCCTCGCTGTTCTTCTTGATGATATCGACATGAGGGAATGCGGAAGAGCTGGAACCGCGGATATCCTCGATGTTGGAATAGGTGACGAGCAGCTGGTTGGAAACCTTGTCGTTGATCTTCGCGTTGTAGTCGAAGGAGATGGAGGACACCTTATTGTCCATGGAATACATGTTGTTTGCGAAAGCCATGGACTCGTTGCCGACGCGGTAGGTTCCGTTCAGACGGTAGCCGGTATCGGAGGAGTTTCCGTTAGGGGCGTTCCAAGCAGTATTCTTGGTGTAGTTGTAGCGCAGCGATACCCTGTGGCCCTTAGCCACGTTCCAGTCGATACGGGCAAGGAGCTTGTTGTTGGACTCGTCGCCAGGGAAATCGGTGTAGGAACCGGTATCGTATCCGTACTTGGTCTTCATGTACTCCTGAACGGTCTTGAGGTCGTCGAGAGTAGTCCTGGAGACATTGCCCTTATTGGCTTCACCACCCTTGTTTGCGCGGTACTTGATAACCTGACCGGGCTGCTTGGTGGTCTCGTAGTTCAAGAAGAAGAAGAGCTTGTTCTTAATGATGGGGCCGCCCACGGTGAAGCCGTAAACGGTCTTGGACTCCTTCGCACGGTCGCCGAGGTCGTTACCATTGATCTTGTTACCGCGGAGGTCCTGATTCTGGAAGTAAGTGTAGACAGTTCCTTTGACGGTGTTGGTACCGGACTTGGTGATGGCGTTGATACCGCCTCCGATGAAGTTGGTCTGACGGACGTCGAAAGGAGCAACCACAACCTGCAGTTCTTCGATAGCGTCCAGGGAGATAGGATTGCCACCGCCAGGGAGCTTGTCGGACAGACCGAAGTTGTTGTTGAAGTTGGATCCGTCAACGGTGAAGTTGGTGGAACGACCGTCACCGCCTGCGAAGCTCATTCCGTTTGCATAAGGAGAGAGCTTTGCGACATCGGAGATGCTGCGGTTGATCATAGGCATGCTGGTCATCTGCCTGGAGGAGATGTTGGTGCTGGCACCGGTCTTCTCCGTGGTGAACTTGGAAGCAGATACGACGAGAACTGCCTCTGCGAGCTGCTCGCCGGAGGTAAGGGTCACATCCTGCTTGTAAGTTTCACCGAGGTTCAGGGTAACGTCGGTGTACTTTACGGTCTGGCATCCAAGGAAGGAAACCTCGATAGTAAAGTCTGCACCAGGCCTTACACCTTCGATAGTGTAACGACCGTCGTTGTTAGCCACAGCATAATACTGTGAACCGGAAGGAGTGTGAACAAGGATAACGACTGCGCCTGCGAGGGGCTCGCCGCTCTCATCCACGATACGCCCGTTGACGGCTGAAGTAGTCATCTGGGCATACGCGACAACACCCGCGAACAACATGGTTGCTACGAGTGCGACATTCTTGAAGAATTTTTTCATAAATGTATAAATGAAGTAATACGAAATTTCCCGGTGCGAAGATAACATTTTTTTGCATAGGCGCTACAGAAAGTTATTAACAATCATTGTTAATATCTTTTGTTTTTATACCTTTGCAGCCTGAAAGGGGAAGGATTTGACTGATTGCAACCCCTGTAACTTAAAAAAATGCTAAAATGAACTATCTCTTCACGTCCGAGAGTGTCTCGGAAGGGCATCCTGACAAGGTTGCCGATCAGATTTCAGATTCTATTCTAGATGAGTTCCTGCGCCAGGATCCGGAGGCGAAAGTCGCCTGCGAAACGTTTTGCACTTCAGGGCTTGTCATTGTTGGTGGCGAGGTTTCCAGCAGCGCATATGTCGACATAGAAAAGGTTGCGCGCGAAACCATCGCCCGCATAGGTTACACCAAGGCAGAATATGGCTTCGATGCCACTTCCTGCGGCATCATTTCCACCATCCACGAGCAGAGCGCGGATATCAACCGCGGCGTGGTGCGTTCCGACGAGATGGATCAGGGCGCCGGGGATCAGGGTATGATGTTCGGTTATGCCTGCAAGAATACGCCGGAGTATATGCCTCTGGCTTTGTCCTTATCGCATAGGTTGTTGAAGGTGCTCGCGCAGATACGGCACGAGCAATCCGCGACGGGCAAAGGGCCCGTCTGTGGCCCACAAGGGGCCGCCAGTACGGGCATTGCCCGTCCGAAGGCCGACGCTGTCATGCCGTATCTGCGGCCGGATGCCAAGGCGCAGATTTCGGTAGAATTCGACGGACAAACCCATCACCCCGTACGCGTCCACACCATCGTCCTCAGCACCCAGCACGATGAATTCGACACCGACGAAGCCATGCACGCCAGGATCGAGAAGGACGTGCGGGAGATTGTCCTCCCCCGCCTCGTCGCATCTCTGCCGGCAGAACTGGCCGCATTGTTCGATGACAAATTCATCCTCCATGTGAATCCCACCGGCAAATTCGTGATCGGCGGGCCCGCAGGGGATACCGGTCTCACCGGGCGTAAGATCATCGTGGATACTTACGGCGGACGCGGAGCCCACGGCGGTGGCGCCTTCTCCGGAAAAGATCCTTCGAAGGTGGACCGCAGCGCCGCCTACGCCGCCCGCTGGCTCGCCAAGAACCTTGTCGCCGCCGGCGTGGCCTCCGAATGCCTCGTGCAGCTGGCCTATGCCATCGGCGTAGCTGAACCCGTGAGTGTTTATGTGAATTCTTACGGAACCGGTGTAGTTTCAGATGCAGAAATCGCCTTCAAACTGCGCTCGCTGTTTGATTTGCGCCCCGCCGCCATCGTCAAGCGCTTCGGCCTCAAGGCTCCTATCTACGCCCCCACCGCCGCCTACGGCCACTTCGGCCGCGAGCCCTACACCCAGAACGGCCTCCAATTCTTCGGCTGGGAAAAGTTGGATGCGGTAGACACCCTCCGCACCGCCTTCGGGCTGTAGATTTGCCTGGAGGGCATCTGTTTGATAATCAATGACTTCCTAAAAACAAATCGGCAAAAATGACTGATTTGTTTTCAGGAAGTTGCTAATAATCAATATCTTATGCTCCAGGCATAAAACGGTTAAAGGTGTAAAAACTTTCGAATATTTTCGGGTTTGACAATTATGTTGGCATAAAATGCCTTTGTTAGCCTTCCCTTTTGCTCATCACTCAGTTTCTCAACATTCAGTTTTTTAATATTCGGGAATAATTGGCGAGTGATTGAAAGCATCTTCATATAGCAAGAGTGGTCACCGGTATCATCTTCCATATCATATTCAGTACCAGCATTTGAATCTATTGCAATTATTGCATTTTCAAAACTACCATAGAGACCGACCAGTGCCTCGTAATCCAAGAAATTATATTTGACAATTATATAATCGACGATTTGTGCCTTTTCTTTTTTGCTTAAACCTGAGTACAGTCTACGCTGTAATGCATAATTCAAAGGCTCATCATTTTCATATGTTATATCTACCAGCTTTATCGCTCGCCTCATATTAATACTGCATTTCTCCCTGACAATTGGTTCAGAAAAGGGGTGGTTGTTTTTGTAGTAGGCAAGCAGTGTCCACCTGTTTTCAATGGCACGTCTGTTCATTTTCCCCGCAACAGAATTGTTGAACACATAAGCCACATTGCTCAATATTCGTTTTATAGCAATTTTTAAGGATGATCCATAAGAGTGGTGCCATAACTGCCCTTCACGCCCATATTCCCTGTTATATGTATGCGCCGTCGACACACCCACTTGGCGCTGAAACAGTGTAATCCGTTGCTTCGTTTCATTAAGAGTGGTTGCATGAGTATGGTTGAACATTATGGAGAACGCAACGAAAACCATCTCACTCCTCTTCGCAAATACGCTGAACGTGGTGAAGTACATTATGCAGTCCTCTATCCGATAGAAAATACCCCACCAGTTCTTCCCTTTCATGTATAGGTGATGAGCAGTCATTTTTTGCTCAAGATAGGGAAGAAGCCATTCTCTGTCAATCAAAAACATAAAATGTGGCGAAATGTTTGCGACATGCATTTATCACGATAGTTAATAGATTGGTTATTAAGAGGTTTATCAGAAATAGCAGTTTGCCTTATCATCTCCTTTTGTGGCGAAATTTGCGGATATCCAGCTATTTGCTATTTTTGCAGTTACTATGTATTCATTCACTTGCGACTATACCGAGGGGGCCCACCCGCTGATCCTCCAGAGACTGGCAGAAACCAATATGATTCAAGAGCCGGGATATGGCGAAGATTCATTTTGTGAATCGGCCAAGGCGAAGATCCGGAAAGCCATCGACCGTCCGGATGCCGATATCTTCTTCCTGGTGGGCGGCACTCAGACCAATTGCACCATCATCGATGGCCTGCTCGAAGGATGCCAGGGTGTGCTGGCGGCGCAGACCGGGCACATCGCTGTTCATGAGGCCGGGGCAATCGAGTTCAGCGGCCATAAAGTGCTGACTTTGCCCCAGCATCAGGGGAAGATAGATGCGGCTGAACTTAAGGCGTGGCTTGAGGGTTTTTACGCCGATGAAACATATCCCCACATGGTTCAACCGGGGATGGTATATATCTCATTTCCAACGGAATACGGCACCATCTACTCACGTGCGGAGTTGGAAGATATATCCTCCGTTTGCAAGCAGTATTCTCTGCCTTTGTTCATCGATGGCGCTCGCCTGGGATATGGCCTTGCGAGCCCGGCGGCCGATATCGATCTCCCGACTCTGGCGGGCTTGTGCGATGTGTTCTATATCGGGGGAACGAAGGTCGGTGCCCTGTGTGGAGAGGCTGTCGTTTTCCCGAACGGAGATGCCCCGAAACACTTCTTCACCCATATCAAAATGCACGGGGCTCTTTTGGCAAAAGGCCGCTTGCTCGGCATTCAGTTCGACACTCTGTTCACCGATAATCTTTATCTGAAAATCAGCGAGCACGCAATCAAGATGGCCGGAAAAGTGAAAACCATCTTCGAAAGCGCGGGTATTCCGTTCTTTATTGATTCACCCACCAACCAGCAATTCCCCATCCTGACATCCGAACAAATGTCAGCCCTGGAGGGTAAGATTGCTTTTGAGATTTGGGAGAAACTCCCGGATGGCAGATTCGTCACTCGCTTCGCCACCTCCTGGGCAACTACACATGAAGCGATTGAAGAATTACGCCTGGTGATTAACTGATTGATTTACAGTATTTTGCCGAAAACAAATCGGTCAAATTCGCCGATTTGTTTTCAGTAAGTTATTGATTGAACGGAAGATAGCCTCCAGGCGATAAATGAGCGAATCTAAATTGCAACGAGCAATTACAGTAGTTTGCAGATTTTTTCGAGCCAGAGGGCGTCGGTGGGGTCGAAGGTGGCGGGGGTGGTGCTGTCGATGTCCAGCACGGCAGCGACAGTCTTCGGACGGGCAATGCCAGTGAAGATGGGGACAACGATTTCGGAGCGGGAGAGGGAACTGCAGGCGATGTGGCCGGGGAAGGCCTCGACATCGGGGACGACCACCGTGCGGGCATCCTTCCAGGCAGTGCCGCAGACGCCGCGGCCGAAGCCGATGCGAAGGCAGGCGGGTGGCCCCTGGAAAGGCCCAAGCACCAGTTCCTGACGCGATTTCGACGCCTTGCAATCGCCCTGTCCAACAGCCTCCCGCACGATATAGAATCCCACCCAGAAAAACTTCATCCTCTCGTAGATAAGCGAAGCAGTCTCCGCCATGCGCGCGATAAGATCCGGCTCATCCCCCAGAAGCGCCGCAAGGTCCTGATACAGACGCAGATACTTGAACACGCGCGCCGGCAGATGGCAGTATCCGTCAGGGTTCTTATCCAGATACTTCTGATGCCTCTCCTCCGCCTCGAAGAAGTTCCGCAGCGGCTCGAGTTCCACCACCAGCGGCTGGCCGATGCGCGCCTCCTCCGAAGCAAAAGCATCCTCCAGAACAGCGCGGTCGGAAGGATCGGAATAGTAGATGCCGGTGCGATAGCGCGTGCCCTCGTCATGCCCCTGGCGGTTCAGGCTAAGGGGGTCGATGATGCTGAAGTACAGATCTGCCAGAGTCTGCAGGCTGATGCGCTCGGGGCGATAGCAGACGCGGACCGTCTCCGCGAAGCCGGTGGTATCGGTATAGACCTGCTCGTACGAGGGACGCCCCTCAAAGAAAGGCGAGCCCTGGGCATAGCCGCTCACCGCGGAAACCACACCATCGACCCCGGAGAAGAAGTGCTCCGTGCCCCAAAAGCATCCGCCTGCAAAAAATATCTCTTTTGTTGCCATAAATCAAACCTCCACCCAGTGGATAACTACGCCGCTGCGCTCCATCCCGCGGAACCAGGTCATCTGGCGCTTGGCGAACTGATGGATGGCGGTGGAGAGTTTTTCGAACAGCTCCTCCTCCGTCAACTCACCCTGCAGGTAGAGCGTAATAAATTTATATTCAAGGCCGTAGCCTATCAAAGTCTCAGCCGGAACGCCTTGCTCCAGCAAGCCGCGGATTTCGTCGATCATCCCCTCCTCCAGGCGCGCCCTCAGCCGCGCATCGATCCGAGCATTCCGCACCTCGCGGGACACCAGGGTTCCGATGAAATATGTGCGCGCAGGGACAGCCGTCGGAGAAGCAATGGTTTTAACCGCACTCAGCGGCTTCTTGCAGCGGAAATCATACCCCGCCGTGACCGCATTGATATAAAGCCCCGTGCCACCACAGAGCACAGCCACCTTGCCGCGGCCGCGGATATCCTCGAACGCCACGCGGAAATCCTGCACGAAGTCATAGACATTATACTGCGTGCCCGCCTCGCGCACGTCTATTATATGATAGGGGATGTCGCCATATTCCGCTAGATCCTTCCCGGTGCCGATATCCATCCCCCGATACACCTGACGGGAATCTGCGGAGATGATTTCGGCCGGAAGCCCCAGCGCTGCCAACTCGTGAGCCAGACTCACGGCATACTTGGTTTTGCCGGATGCAGTCGGCCCCAGCACGCACACCAACTCCACCGCCCCCGAACGGAGATCGGCGGATAGTTGCTGCAGGTCGATAATTTCCGGATCCGGCAGCGCAGCGGGCAGAGGTTTACGAAACTTCGGCATAACACTACAAAGATATGAAAATCAATCAGCCGAAATGCAAGGTTTTGAAAAAATTGGGTTATATTAGCAGAGAAAGTCATTTCGTATGAAAAGAATCATCACATTACTGATCCTGCTGGCAGCCTTCTGCACACACGCTGCCGCGCAGGATCTTATAACCCTGCGGGACGGAACAGAGATCATCGCCAAGGTGCTCGAGGTCAATCTTCAGGACGTCCGCTATAAGAAATTTTCGAATCTGGACGGTCCCATCTACACCGAGGCCAAAAGGAATATTCTGATGATCGAATATTCCAATGGCGAAAAGGATGTATTCACCCAGATACAGCAACAGCCGCTGCTTCAGATTCCGGACAGCGGACGCGCGATTCCGGAAGGAATTACCGCCGGCATGGCGTACCGGGATTATCAACACCTCTACAGTGCACGGCAATATAATAGGTTGGAGCCGGAGTATTACAGTCCGACTGTCGCAGCTGTCTGCTCGTATTTCATCCCCGGCCTCGGCCAGATCATCTGCGGCGAGACCGTCCGGGGCCTTTGCATCGGCGCAGCAGCGATAGGATGCATGGCATGCTCAGCCGGCAGCGGCGAATTCAGCAATGAAACCGGAGTGATTTTCGGCATCGCAGCCGTTGGATTGTGGGCATGGGGCATATACGATGCCCAGAAAGTGGCCAAGATCAAGAACATGTACCTGAACGACAGTCAGTCCAGAAGGAAGGTCAGCTTGAGCGCTGGCCCGCTGTCATTAAAATTAACCTTCTGATGCCATGAAAAAAGCGATCTTACTCATAATAGCCAGCACGGCGGCCGCTCTGAGCCTCAACGCACAGATCTCCGTACGTATATCGGCAGGAGCAGCATCCGGCCTCATCACCTCACCATCCAAGGAGTTTGTCTTCGACCGCCCCCAGACCCTTTATGGCATCTACGGAGAGCTCTACGTCCTCGACCGTTGCACTCCGGTTTACCAGGTGGATGTCAGCAAGCAAATCGGGGAGATATTCCAGGCAGGCGTGGGCGTTGCCATCTCCAATGCAACCGGATTCACCCGGGGAGTCAACAACGTCAATAACCTCACCAAGAAGCGTGTCCACGATTATCTGCTCGTGACACAGGGGCGAGTCAAATATTACTCCGGAGGGGATTTCTACCTTTACGGAGGATGCGCTCTTGGCGGCGGATACAGGCACATCGAAGAGCACAATCATATCTACAACAGCGTAGCCTGGATTTACGAACTCTCCCCTATCGGAATCCACCTCGGCACAAAGCGTGTCGGCTTTTTCGTGGAAGGCGCCATCGGTTCCTTGATCAACGGGTGCCGGGTCGGTATTAAATATACAATCTGACACTGCCATGAAGAAGTTAGCAATACTTACGCTTGCCCTGATCGGCATGATTTCCTGCTCCAGGGATTACAATTATATCGACCGCGGATTCGATGGCAACAGTTCGTATACAGGAGCCTATGTAAGAGCATATATTCAGCAGGTTTCAGACAATCTGATAATCCAGAACCTGCAGGTCCTGGAAAAGGTTATCGCCCTGAACGCTAATAATATCTGGGCCGTCGGCAACGAGTATACATACAACAATGAACTCGATATCCACGGCGTGGTTATCCGCAAGACCGATGCAGACAGCACCTGGACGCTGAGCAGAAGCGGGGATTACCCCATCAACGACGTAAAATACCCCACCGACTACGTCATAACGGCAAAGATGTCGGTCGGCAAAGGAGGCGCGAACCACTACGACTGGACCCTGACTCTGGAAGGCACGAGGACGGAAGACAACGGATTCGGGTGCAGTTTCTCGAGCGACGGAGCCATCCTCTACAAATCCTCTTACTCCTCTTATAATAAGTGGAGTTATATCAATGGAATAATTCGCATGTTCGTAACCAAAAACGGGGAAGAGATCGACAAGGCGATATTGGACTTCAGAGGCGACCCCGAGAATCCCTTCTATGCGAATTTAAGATAGATTTCCTATCTTTGCAGTCCAATTATGGCAAAGGCAAAGAGCAGCATACAGATACGCAACAAGCGCGCAAGTTTCGATTATGAATTCATCGAGACTTACGATGCCGGTATCGTGCTTGTCGGCACCGAAATCAAGAGCCTTCGCGCTGGCAAAGCGTCTCTGCAGGATGCATTCTGCTACTTCGTGAACGGAGAGCTCTATGTGAAGGGGATGAACATCGCCACCTACTTCTGGGGCAGCTGGAACGGCCACGAACCTATGCGGGACCGCAAACTCCTCCTCACCAAACGCGAACTCAAGCATCTGGCCCTGGCAGTCAAAACCAAGGGACTCACCATAGTCGCCGTGCGCCTTTATATCGCCGAAAACGGATACGCCAAACTCCACATCGCCCTGGCCCGAGGCAAGAAAGAATACGATAAGCGCCAGAGCATCAAGGAGAAAGATGCCCGGCGCGAAATGGAAAGGGGTTGATCGATCTTCCCCGTTTACTCCTTAGGATGGAGTTTCTTATAAATCTTAAGCGCTGTCACCAATCCAAAGAGATCACTCCTGTAGATATGGGTGGCACGGACTACGCCTTCTGAACCTGTAGGAATACTGAATTCCAGCGCTTTCCCGAGGAGGATCTGCCTGGAAGTAACCGTAACCGTTATAAGTTCGCCATTGGGATAAAGAGGTGCGAAATTCGCCTGCATCTCCACTGACTCGCGTCTGGGCATCTTATAAAGTGCCTTGATTTCATTCAACTTTGCGACAGCCTCTTCGATAGTGCCACCCAGGGGGATGAACAACTCATAAACGGGATCGAAATTGACCTGCAAAAGATCGGTGCCCACACCAAGATCTCCCACCGAAAGATAATACATACGAGGGCTCTCATCGTACATATAGAAAACAGATATGGGAGTGGTGTTTTCATCCGAACTCTCGGCAATCTCAACTCTGTTACGGAAAATCTGGGAAGGAATATCGGATTTCTGTGCAAAAGCAAAAATCGATACACTAATCAGTACAAGGATTGCAAATACTCTTTTCATAACTCTGGTTAAAAGCAATTAGTTTGTAAAAGTAAAAGTTTTTAAGGATATATACAAAAAAAGGACCAGCCAATTGAACTTGACCGGTCTCTGTGTGGAGAATAGGGGATTCGGACCCCTGACCTCTTGCATGCCATGCAAGCGCTCTACCAACTGAGCTAATCCCCCGATTGGGACTGCAAAGATAGAAATTATTTTTCTAAAACAAATACCCGAGGCTGAAATTCATGCCGAAATACCAGTTCGGGGTTTTATAGGAAGTCACGGTGGCTGAAGGATCGCCAAGAATACGGCTGGTCTTCTGGTAATTGTTCAAAAAATTCCACTGGAAATAGGGCGCCATATTAAATGTCAGGCGCCAGATACGCCAGGAAATATTGACTCCTGTTTCGGCAGAACAATAAAAGCGATAGGGGCAACTCACCACTGTTTCCTCGATATAACTCTCTTCGCCTATCGTATAATACGCCCTTCTCAAAGCATCTTCTCCAAGGATATAGCCCGGCGTGAGGCCGATAAAGAACTCTGCCCTGTTCACAAAAGCCAGGAGGAAGGCCGCCATCATATCCACGAAAATATTGTCGTTATCCCAAAGGAAAAAATCGAAGAGATCCAGAGCAGCGATGGCACCGTAAGCCAAGGACTCATTCCCCTCCCTCATTCCGGTACGGAGCGAAAAGGCTACCGGGAAAGTGATCAGATCGGCAACCTGCATGTTTTCGGGCATATATCGAGCCCCCACGCGATATCCGAGATGTTTGCTGGTGTACTTGCTGTAGTTCAGCCACAAAGCCATATCCAGACCGCTTGAAGACTGCATCGGCCCGCAGCCACCGACCCCGAAAGACAACTCTCCCACGGAGGCATTTGGCATGAACTTCTGCCCGTTCGCCACCGTTGCGACAAAAAGCAATATGATGACAGCGATTTTCTTCATTTGTTAAATAGATGCGCGTTCTACCCCATTCGTTGCCGGACAGCCTCGTAAAGGAGGATGGCGGCGGAGACGCTGACGTTGAGCGAGTCCAGGCGGCCAAGCATGGGGATGAGGATGTGGGCGTCGGCAGCGCTGCGCCAGACAGGCGTGAGGCCGGTAGCCTCGGTGCCCATCACCAGCGCCGTGCCAGTGCGCATGTCCACGTTGTAGTAGGGAGATGAATCCTGCAGCTGCGCGGTGAGGATGCGGATTCCGCGGGCCTTCAGGAAGGCGATGGCCTCCTCCGATGAGCAGCAGACGACGGGGACGGTGAAGACTGCCCCGATGCTGGCGCGGATGAGGTTGGGGTTGTAGAGGTCGGTGAGGGGGTCGCAGATGATGACTACGTCTGCTCCGGCGGCATCGGCGCTGCGAAGAACGGCGCCAAGGTTTCCCGGTTTTTCTACCCCTTCCAGCACCATCACCAGCGGATTCTCTTTCAGTGCCAGATCTTCCAGCGTCAGGTACTTTGCCTTGACCTCTGCGATAATCCCCTCCGTTCCCTCGCGATATGCCACCTTTGAATAAAGATCTTTTGATAACTGGAATACCTTCACCGGTTGGCCAGTGGGGTATCCCCCCTGGCTGGCCGCCGTCGAATCTATTTCAGGACAGATAAAAATGGAATCTATTTCGAACCCGGCGGCGAGGCAATGCTCCAACTCGCGGCGGCCTTCGACGACGAAAACCCCTTCCGAACGGCGCAAACGGGACTTTTCCTGAAGCGCAAGAAGGCGCTTCAGTTTAGGATTCTGGGCAGATGTGATAAGCTCCGGGGTCATTCGTACTCAATTACGGCCTTGACCAATTTATAGCGGCTGACCATACCAGTTTCGCTGGTTTCGTGGGAACGGGTGCGGGAGTTATAGGCAAGATATCTTTCGCCGTTGATGAAGACAAAACCCGGGCAGGCAAGCACCCAGTGCTCATCCGCCTCAACCCAGCGGTTGAGCTCGCAAGGAATCTCCCTCACCCAAGGTCCGTCCACCAGGTAGCACCTGAAGAAACAGGCATCCGAGGTGCCTCCGTAAGTGTTATAATAAGTGGGGAAAAGCAAGTCGTAGCGCTTGTCCACCTTGCATGCTGCGTTATTATAGAGGAAATCTCCCGCCAGTATCTCGGTGTCGCTCAGCTGCTCTCCCCTCTTGTTGAATTCCGCCACGGTCATACGACGGTTCTTATAATGCTCCTGGGTAATCCGGGAATAGAGTTTCCAGCGGTTGCCCCGGGTGACCATCACATTTTGGGTGTCGTGAATCTTGTCGTAGAGCATCTTGCTGTCGGTGAACTCGATTCCGTCCTTCGACTTCCAGAGAAACACTCCGCGCTCCCAGCTCTTTTCGCCGATCCATTGGCAGCCGACCATACGGTAGGGATACTCCTTGTCCTTCACCATAAACACCGACTGCTCGATCACTGTGTCCATCACCTTGCACTTCAGCTCGTAGTGGAATCCGTCGGTGGATTCGGCCAAATAGAGGTTCTGCTTCCTTTCGTTCTCGGCGATGCCATCAAGGGGATTGCCGGAGAAATACATCCTGTAGGTTCCGTCCGGAAGCTGGAGGATATTGTAGTAATTGATCAGCTCCATCCCGAAATCCGAATTCACGGCAATCTCAATCGGGGGTTCGGGGAAGCTTACGCCGATGATGGTCTTGCGCCCGCAGCCGCAGAAAGCCACGGCAAGCAAGCATAGCAGCAGGATCTTTTTCATATGAGGGGGATGTTGTTTTCGGAGCAGGAAGCGATCATCTCTGCGGGCCAGACGGAAGCCTGGATCTCGCCGATGTGTGCCTTGCGGAGGAAGAACATGCAGAGGCGGCTCTGCCCGATGCCGCCGCCGATGCTCTGGGGCAGGCGGCCGGAAAGCAGTTCCTGATGGAAGTAGAGCTCGGCCTTCTTCTCTTCTCCGGCGATGGAGAGCTGGCGCAGAAGAGCGGCACGGTCCACTCGGATGCCCATGGAAGACAGTTCGAAGCTATGCCCGAGCACCGGATTCCATACGAGGATATCCCCGTTCAGGCCGGGCAGCATCTCCCCATCCCACTGGGCGGGAGTGCTCCAGTCGTCGTAGTCGGCAGAACGCCCATCGTGCCTGAGCCCGTCGCCGAGGGCGCAGCCGATTCCGGCCACGAACACCGCTCCAAACTCCTTGCAGATGGCATCCTCCCTCTCCTTCGGGCTCAAGTCCGGATACATCCTCCGCAGCTGCTCTGCGTGGATGAAGTGGATTTCCTCGGGCAGGAAGGGGGTGATTACGGGGTATTTCTCGCACACCATGAACTCGGTGCGGACTATGGCAGACCAGATGCGGCGGACTACATCTTTCAGATACTCCGGATTCCTTTCTCCCGGCAGCATCACGCGCTCCCAGTCCCACTGGTCAACATAGAGAGAGTGGACGTTGTCCAGCTCCTCATCCGCGCGGATAGCGTTCATATCGGTGTAGATGCCATAGCCGGGCTCGATGCCGTACTCCGCCAGGGTGAGGCGTTTCCACTTGGCCAGCGAATGCACTATCTCGCACACCTGCCCCTCCATATCCTTAACAGGGAAGCTCACCGCACGCTCGACGCCGTTAAGGTCGTCGTTGATGCCGGTGCCCTTGCGAACGAAAAGGGGCGCGGTAACACGGCGCAGGCGCAGCTCGGAGGCCAGGTTCATCTGGAAGAAGTCCTTGATCTCCTTGATGGCGCCCTCCGTCTGCCGCGGGTTCAGCAGGGGGGAGTAGTTATTCGGTATCTGCAGTTTCACTTTTTTCTGTCTTTACGATCTTCTCGGGCTTCATCTGGGGGAAGAAGAGCACATCCTGGATGGCGGTCTGGCCGGTCATAAACATGGTGAGCCGGTCGATGCCCATTCCAAGGCCGGAGGTAGGAGGCATACCGTATTCGAGAGCGCGTACAAAGTCGTAGTCGATGAACATCGCTTCGTCGTCGCCTTTGCTCTTGAGGCGGGCCTGCTCCTCGAAACGCTCCAGCTGGTCGATAGGGTCGTTCAGCTCGGAATATGCGTTCGCCAGCTCCTTGCCGCACACGAAGAGCTCGAAGCGCTCGGTGAGGGCGGGATTGCTGCGATGGCGCTTGGTCAGCGGGCTCATCTCCACGGGATAATCAATAATGAAGGTGGGCTGGATGAGGTTCTTCTCGGCGAATTCACCGAAGATGGCATCAATCAGCTTGCCCTTGCCCATAGTGGGTTCAACCTCAACGTTCAGTTTCTTGCAGGTAGCGCGGAGTTCGGCCTCGTCCATTCCGCTCACATCCACTCCGGCGTATTCCTTGATGGCATCGAGGATGGGTAGGCGGCGGTACTCTCCGCCGAAGTCGACCTCGTTCTCCCCTATCTTCACTTTGGTGGTGCCGTTCACGGCCATCGAGACCTTCGCGAGCATCTTCTCCACGAACTCCATCATCCAGATGTAGTCCTTGTAGGCCACATATATCTCCATGCAGGTGAACTCGGGGTTGTGGGTCTTGTCCATACCCTCGTTGCGGAAGTCCTTCGCGAATTCATACACCCCGTTGAAGCCGCCCACGATGAGGCGCTTGAGGTAGAGTTCGTTGGCTATACGCAGATACAGGGGGATGTCCAGGGCGTTATGATGGGTGATGAAGGGGCGTGCGGTGGCGCCTCCGGGGATGCTCTGGAGGATGGGGGTTTCCACCTCGAGGCAACCGGCGGCATTGAAGTACTCGCGCATGGTGGCCACGATCTTGGCGCGCTTGATGAAGGTTTCCTTCACCTGCGGGTTCACGATGAGGTCCACATAACGCTGGCGGTAACGCATTTCAGGGTCGGTGAATGCATCGTGCACCACGCCGTCCACTTCCTTCACTATAGGGAGCACGCGGAGGCTCTTGCTGAGCACCGTGAGTTCCTTCACGTGGATGCTGAGCTGGCCGGTCTGGGTGATGAATGCATAGCCCTTGATGCCGATTACGTCGCCTATATCGAGCAGTTTCTTCCAGACGGTGTTGTACATGGTCTTGTCCTCATCCGGGCAGATTTCATCGCGCTTGACGTAAATCTGGATGCGGCCGCTCTCGTCCTGCAGTTCGCCGAACGACGCTGCGCCCATTATGCGGCGGCTCATGATGCGGCCTGCGAGGCACACGTCCGCGAAGTTACCCTTCTCGGGATCGAAGTTCTCGCTTATGTTTTTGGTGGTATCGTTGACCGGATATAATGCAGCCGGATAAGGCTCTATGCCAAGTTCACGTAATTTAGCAAGGGACTCCCTGCGTATCAATTCCTGTTCGCTGTACTCGATGTTTGCCATTTTATTATAATTTGCCCGCAAATTTAACAATTTGCCGCCAAATTACAATGCCGCGGGCAAGGTCTAATTATAAGTGCCAGACCTTGCCCACTAGAACAACGTAGAAGCAAGAAAAGCGGGCAAGGTCCCCCACATAAAAGGAGACCTTGCCCAGCTTGCCAGCCACGAGGGCCGTTAATATCGAACTAGAAGCTAACGCGCATGGACAATCCGGCGGTGGGGGTCAGGGATGACCCGGAGGCCGTAATCGCGGTAGGAGCGTAGGTAAAGAACGGTGCGAAATCGAAATCAACAGACGACCTTTGACGCCTGAGATCCTGATAGTACATATTCTTAACCTTAGCCACCTTGATGGCATCTACAATGGACCAGATATCGATCACGCCCATTCCCAATAACGCGAGAACCGCATTCCGAGAATATCTGACGGCTGCAGCCTCATCCGTATAACCGGTAACGTTGCCGGCACTGTCCGTGGTGCAGACTGAAGCGAAATTCGTAAGATTTACAGAATACACACAGAATGCGGCAAGGTTTGCGCCAAAGAATATAAGGCCGCGGCCGACTTCGCCATCTATCACCTGGCCGAGACCAGGAATCAGGAATGAACCGACTCCGGCCCATCCGCGGCTATAGGGGTCTGTTGACTCAGGGATGTACTCTTTGGGATTGTAGATGGTTTTCAGTTCCTTGTACTTCATTCCAGGAGCAATCTGTGCCTGTGCCGACACCAGCGATGCGGCAATCAGGACAATCATCAATGCCAATTTTTTCATATCTTTTTCCTATTAGTTTCCACAAACATACTCAAAATCAGGGATAATTACAATTCTATCGGCTTGTACTTGGGCACAAGGCTCTTCATAATGCTCCAGGCAAGCAGATAGGCGATGCCGCAGAAGCAGAACATGATGAAGTATCCGGCAGGCTTGCCGCTGAATCCCATGAACGTGAAGGCATCGCCCATACTCTCCGAATAGGTGAACAAGCGTCCGGCAATCTTCTGGATAAACATCGAACCTACGCCGCCTGCCATTGCGCCGATTCCCGTCACGGTCGCAATCGCGCTCTTCGGGAACATATCGCCGATGGTGGAGAACAGGTTTGCGCTCCAGGCCTGATGCCCGGCGGCCGCAAGGCCGATCAGGATTGCCGGAATCCAGGCTGAATTGAACTTCATTCCCAAAGGCTGTGCCAGCAGTGCGCAGAGCGGGAAGAAAGCGAAGATCAGCATTGCCAGCATACGCCCGGGATAGGGGTGCATTCCCTTCTTTTCCACAAAGATCTTGGGAAGATATCCTCCGAAGATGGAAACCACCGTAACTATCAGATACAGAGTGAATATCAGCCACTGTCCGAGAGGCGTGGTAACCGGGGCGTTGAACTGATTGCTGAAGTATGACGGGGCCCAGAACAGGAAGAACCACCACACGCCGTCGGTGAAGAATTTACCGGTGATGAACTGCCAGGTCTGCTTGAATCCAAAGCATTTCCATAGGGACACCTGCTTCTCTTCCTGCACCTCAGCCTTGGGCTTCGCTTCCTCGGCATCGTCCTGATGGATGTAGGCCAGCTCGGCCTCGTTCACGTGCTTGCTCTTCTCCGGCTTCTCGTACATGAATGCCCAGAAGAACATCCAGATGAAGCCGAGGGCACCGATGATGATGAAGGCCATCTCCCAGCCGAACTTCATTGCGAGCGGGGGGATGCAGAGGGGTGCTGCGAGAGCGCCCACGGATGCGCCTGCATTGAAGATGGAGGTCGCGAACGCACGGTCCTTCTTGGGGAAGTACTCGGCCGTCACCTTGATGGCCGCCGGGAAGTTTCCGGCCTCACCGAGGGCAAGTATGCCTCGGCAGAGCAGGAACAGATAGACGGATGTAGTAGATATGGCCAGGGCGACGTTGGATGCTACCTCCATGCCCCTCAGGGCCACGAGGTCCTCACCCACGATCAGGCCGGTGGCCCATCCGCAGGCGGCGTGCAGGCAGGCGCCCGCAGACCATACTCCGATGGCGATCAGATAGCCCTTTTTCGTTCCCATCCAGTCCACGAACTTGCCGGCGAACAGGCATGCGATGGCGTAGAAGATGGAGAAGAAAGCGGTAATAGTGCCGTAGTTGTCGTCTGTCCAGTGGAACTCGGGTTTGATGAAGTTCTCGTAGGTCAGCGAAAGCACCTGGCGGTCGAGGTAGTTGACTGTCGTCGCCACGAACAGCAACGAGCAGAGCCACCAGCGCCAATTGGTCATCAGTTTCGATTGTGTACTCATATCTTGAACGTTTGTTTTCTAATCCTTCAAATATAAGAAATATCTTGTATTTGAGGAACATCGTATCTAATATTATTCCTTTTTTCGTTTGATTATTTTTGTGAAAAAGATTGAGGCTATGGGAAAGAAAGAAGTTGTTGTTAGCTTAAAGCAAAAACCGGTCGCAAATTGCGACCAGTTCCCTAAGGTACCGACAGAGGAGAGGATATTCACCATTCGCGGTTACCAACTCCTTCATTCCGTTTTCAATTATCAAAGTACGAGATAGCTGAACTGGTTGCCAAACTCTAATTATTCTGATTCTTTGGGCCTGGGGCTGGAGAATCAGCCCTTCCGGAGCTCTGCTTTCAAGGCCGATTCCCTCTCGCGCTGGATCTTTCGCATATGTCGCCAAGCCTCTCGAAAGAGCCGGCGTTCCTCCTGCTCGGAGCGATACGCTTCACCATTCAGTAGAATCTCGTCGCGGACACGACCGACGGTCTCCTCAAATGCGGCCTTCTTTAGTTCGCACTCCCAGACAATGATGACTGACCAGCCCTTGGCTTCCAGCTGTCGCCACTCTTCCTGATCGCGCTCCTGGTTCCTGGCCACCTTGGCCGTCCAGAACGCCGTGTTGGTTTTGGGAACAGTGTAATACTTGCAGTCTTTGTGGCCGTGCCAGAAGCATCCGTGAATGAACACCACCGTCCGATACTTGGGCAGCACGATGTCCGGTTTCCCTGGCAGCCGCTTTTCATTGACCCTGTAGCGGAACCCAAGACTCCACAGAGCACGGCGCAACTTCAACTCCGGCTTCGTAGAAGAGGAATGGATTGCGGACATAGCGTTGTGCCGCTGTTCTTTTGTCAAGGTGTCAGGCATGGTAAATCAAACGCAAGTTACACATTATTTCTGTAATCGGCTGCTTTTTTCTATATTTGCAACAATGTAAAATGAATTGTTTGGTTTATGGCCAAGAAGGTTAAAGAAATAGTTTATTTGAAAGCCGGTGTTGAACCAGGCCTGTTCGGACAAAAATACTCCAGCAGAGACTATCGTTTCGAGGATGCTTGGGGAAAGAATATGTTTAACAGTTCGTTTCCAGCATCTTTGGTGGCCTATATGAGTTCAAAAGGCGTTGAGCCTGTATTCATCTGCACTGATAAGAATAATGCGATAGTCCACAAATCTATCCCTGCAACTAAACTTCTGGGTATTGACCCACTCAGTGAGAATGCATATTATGACTATGAGGCAGGTTACTACCCCTATGAGCGGTACTATACTGCCGACGCGAAGGAAAAGATTGACTTGGTGATGATTGACCGCTCCAACAATAGTCCGGTAAGCGGGTTGGAGGTTAAGTTGACAACATTGCCCGATTCAACAACGAAGGACCTTCCTGATGCAGAATATGGCAGCGAGATTGTGGTTCGTTCTCCAACGATTCTGTTCGTGGCATGCAGCATTTGCTCATGCTATGATTCTCAAAGAGAGAAAAACAAGTTACATACACTCCTAAATACGATTGGAGAAGAAATCAAGAATTGGAGTTCCCCCAATCAGGTGATACCTCATTATAGCAAGATTAAGGAAGCCGTTTTGAATGTATCGTCTGACTTGGCTGGAAAGCAGGTCCCGCTTATTCTGCAGCCTATTTGGAAGACGAACCGTGCTCTGACTGATTTGGAGCACAACTGCTTGGATGTTTTTGTATGGTCTAATCTTTCTGTCATACAGATGGCTTTGAGAGAAGTTGAGCCGGAAGATGTGATATCCCGTAATCAGAGAACCATTATCTGGATATACAAGATGCTTTGGGATTTCTCATCGTACGGAAGGTTCAATTACACCGATATTGTAAATTCCCTGGCATACACATTCAAAACAGACAAGGCTTTCTCCATTAGCGGCAAGCAGACGAATCCCATGATGAAGTGTGATCATCTAGAGAATCCCCGTATTTCAAAATACGAAATAAAGAACATCATTCTTGGTGATGGTCAGAAGTTCTTACGACCTGAACGTCGTTTTGATGCATATCTTGTAAGTCATCCTGAACTTTTTGCATGATGAGAGTAGTTGATTTATTTTGCGGTTGCGGCGGACTCAGTCTTGGTTTTGAAAAGGCTGGGATGGATGTCGTGGCTGGTTTTGACAACTGGCCCGACGCTCTGGCCGTATACGGCAATAATTTCAATCACCCTGCCGTCAGACTTGACCTGTCGAATGTCGAAGAGTCTGTCTCCAAGATTAAGCCATATGAGCCAGATATGATCATTGGAGGGCCTCCTTGCCAGGACTTTTCCTCTGCTGGTAAACGCAACGAGGATAATGGCAGAGGAGATCTTACTGTTTGTTATGCGAAAATCGTAGCCTCAATACGCCCTCAATGGTTTGTTATGGAAAATGTCGAACGCATTCTCAAAACGAATAAGCTTGTTGAGGCCTTAGAGTTGTTCCATGCTGCTGGCTACGGCACGACATGCCAAGTACTTAATGCGGCACGATGCGGTGTTCCACAGCGCCGTAAACGCTTCGTTATGATTGGAAAACTCGGTGTCGATAATGATTTCATGAAGGAAGAACTCCTCAAAGGACTTTCCGATCATGAGATGACGGTTGCCGAGTATTTCGGAGACAAACTCGACATCAAGTATTATTACCGTCACCCAAGAAGTTATGTACGCAGAGGTATCTTCAGCGTTGATGAACCAAGCGCCACCATTCGTGGTGTTAACCGACCTATTCCACAAGGTTATCAGCCACATCCTGGAGATCCAGTTCAATCGACTGATGGGATAAGGCCATTGACGACTAAGGAACGCAGCAGGATTCAAACCTTTCCAGAGGATTTCTCCTTTGACGGCACCAAAACCGATGTGGAACAGATGATAGGGAATGCCGTTCCGGTCAATCTGGGTTATTTCGTGGCCGATGCCATTTTCCGATATTCCGGAGAGACGCGCAAACCTTACAAGAAGACCACACCTGTCGGACAGTTGTCGTTAGACCTTTGACATTATCCCATCCCAGCAAACGGATGGGATACTTGTTTATGTAAACAAAGAAAAAATATGGGACATTGCCATCAAAAGGCAAAAAGGAGGGAGTTGTTTATGAAAAGCTTTGTTTTCATAAAAGCATGGCGTAATAACGTCTTGGACTTAATGCGCCGAATGGGTGAGCCTGTATAGACTCCCTATCAAAAGGACCCCGCAGCGAGGGCTGCAGGTTCCTTATTATTGACGATAAGGTGTATCATATAGGTGCCTCCCTGAAAGATCTAGGGAAGAGGTGGTTTGCTTTTTCCTTAATGTTGGAGATCAAGCCCGATGATCTGGTTGCCAAACTCTAATTATTTTGATTCTTTGGGTCTGGGACTGGTGGTGACGTTT
>JAGCUK010000093.1 GCA_017962925.1 Bacteroidales bacterium | reverse complement strand
TCCTCCCCCGCCTTCTTGCTCCGCCCGTACTCCGAGTTGCCGAAACGGCCCGCCAGCGACGCCTGCTGGCTCGACGCCAGCATCACCGGACACGTGTTCCCATGTGCCCGGAGCGTATCCAGCAAGGTAGATGCGAACCCGAAATTGCCCTTCATGAACTCGGAAGCCTCCTTCGGCCGGTTCACCCCCGCGAGGTTGAACACAAAGTCCGCCTCTGTGCACCAGGCATCCAACTCCGCCGGCGTCGAGTCAAGGTCGTACTCGAACACCTCGTCGACGGTCACGCCATAATTCCTCGCCTTCCCGTCCCGGATATTCTTCAACTGCGCGCACAGGTTCCTGCCGACGAACCCCTTCGCACCCGTAACAAGGATCTTCATTATTTGACGATATTCGGAATCCCGTTCAACTCGTTCTGGATGTACTCCAGACTCGCGATCTTCTCCTTCGTTTCCTCAAGGTTCAGACGGCGCGTATTGTCGGAATTGAACTCCTCGATCGTCGCGCGCTTGGTGTCACCTTCTTTGAAGAACTTGTCGTAATTGAGATCGCGGTTGTCGGCAGGGACGCGGTAGAAATTGCCCAAGTCCTCGGCCTTCGCACACTCTTCCTTCGTCAGGAGCGTCTCGTACATCTTCTCGCCGTGGCGGATGCCGATGACTTTGATTTCTTCCTTCTTGCCGCCGAAGAGCTCGCAGACCGCCTCGGCCTGCGTCCGGATGGTGCAGGCGGGGGCTTTCTGGACGAGGATGTCGCCGTTTTGTCCGTGTTCAAACGCGAAGAGGACGAGGTCGACCGCCTCCTCCAAGCTCATGATGAACCGCGTCATCCGGGGCTCCGTGATGGTGATGGGATTGCCCTTCCGGATCTGCTCGATCCACAGCGGAATCACGCTCCCACGGCTGCACATCACGTTTCCGTACCGGGTGCAGCAGATCTTCGTGCTGCCGGAATTGCGGCTCTTCGCCACCGCCACCTTCTCCTCCAGCGCCTTGCTGATGCCCATCGCATTGATCGGGTACGCCGCCTTGTCCGTCGACAGGCAAATCACGCACTTCACGCCCGCATCGATGGCCGCATCCAGCACATTGTCCGTGCCGATGACATTGGTCTTCACGGCCTCCATCGGGAAGAACTCGCAGCTGGGGACCTGCTTCAGCGCCGCAGCATGGAACACATAGTCCACACCCTTCATCGCATACTTCAGCGTGCTCTTGTTCCGCACATCGCCGATGTAGAACTTGATCTTTTTCGCCACCTCCGGCATCCGCACCTGGAAATCGTGCCGCATGTCATCCTGCTTCTTCTCGTCGCGGGAGAAGATGCGGATTTCACCGATGTCGGTCTTCAAGAAGCGGTTCAGAACCGCATTGCCGAAAGAGCCGGTGCCGCCGGTGATCAGGAGGGTTTTGTCTTTGAATAAACTCATATTGATGGTATATATCTTTCAAAGATAAGATTTTTCTGCCATTTACAGATTCATCTTATACACATTCGTCTCCCTCTTCTCGAACCCGAGCGCCTGATACAGCGCATTGGCCTCCGTGCGAGAGGGGTTCGAGGTGAGGTGAAGGTCGATGGGAGAGAGTTTGCTCCCGGCAAAATCGATGATGCGCTGCAGGAGGGTGCGACCGATCCCCTGGCCCCGATAGGCCGATGCGACCACGACATCCTCGACACTCGCCTTCCGCCCCGTGGGCGACTCATACACACACAGGGTGGCGCACCCGACGATGTGCTTGGCATCGTTTTCCGCGATGAAGATCCGCGTTCCCGGCGCCGCCACCGCGCGCTGCTGCTGCTGCGCGGTCACGGGTATCTCCGGGTTCAACTCCTTCATAAGTCCCAGCAGATCAGCAATCTGGGATTCGGTCAAAGTACATAGTTCAAGATATCTCATAGTATTTGGAAAAAGTTTTATTGCTTTGTTTGTCAATTAAGGCATTCGGGCGGTTCCTGAGCATGATAAAGGATGACCCGAAACTCCCTCTTTGTCATTTCGGCATAGTGGCTGGAAAAACCCTCTAATTTGCCCCCCTCATTCTCCTGCTAATTGATCCCCCTGATCTTTCCCTTTTTATCGATGAAAAAGGCAGGTTGTTGAAATGAAAAACAGCTCCAGACTGCATTCAATTATAGATTCCATCATCAGTGAGGGTCACTTTCAATGGGAACGAGGGGGTCACTTTGGTGCGGAATTTCCAAATGCCGTCACCAACCCGCGTTGGTGATCCTCATGTGCGCTCAGAGGGCAGACGCGGTAGGGGGAGTAAATATGGTGTTCCATATGGCTATTTACGAATTAGAATACAATTCATCCATTCCCCGTCGCATTATTCATAGACGGAGAATATTCCCGCACCGGCCTTTCCTATCCAGCAGAACAACCTTGGTCCGGGGGCTACGCACGCATGCGTACGTTATATTACTGCAAATATAGGGAAAAAAAGCCACTATTATTCCTTTTTCCATCAGTTATTCTCTGGTGTCCGCCTTGAAAAATAGCTTCGCGTCATCGAGTAAATCAGCGCTACCACTTCAGAAATGGACCGGATCACGACCTTGTTTCCCACTGCAGATCTGCTACGGGATTCGCTGAGATTTCATGCTGCAATATGGGAATTATTGGAGTCCAATTAATAACCTAATATATGCAAAGCATCGCCTCTCTAATTCTGCGCTCTCTGGTGGACTATCTGGTGCTTTGCGCGTCAATTTTGCCTGGCAAAGCATAAGAATGTGCCTTACAAGGGTATCGGGGGCACTATGTTATGCTTTGCGATTATTCGGTTGCGTAAGTCAATTGCGTTTGCGTGCCGGGCCTTGGCATTCAGGACGATGGCCTTGCCCAGCTCCGGGGCGCCGGTCAGATTGTCGGAAAAAACACCGAAAACCGAAATCTGTTGCTATCTTTGCAGGATAAAACCAAGACTTGTATGAAAAGATTGCTCGTACTTGCGGCCACCTTCGTCCTGGCCGTTTCCTGCGCCCGGGAGCGGGTGGATGTGGGCAGGCTCGTGGACAATTACGCCCAGGTGACCATCCCCGCCCCGGACCTGACCGGCATTACAGATAATGGGAAAGAAGTCCCCCGGCTGTACCGGATGGCTGCCGACGAGGTGGACAGGATCTACTGGAAGTAATATTTCGGCGACGCGGACGCCTTCCTGGGCACGCTCAC
>JAGCUK010000092.1 GCA_017962925.1 Bacteroidales bacterium | reverse complement strand
CTGAAATTACCATCCAGGTCCGTTACAACGCCGACGGTAGTGCCCTTGATCTGGACACCTGCGCCGACTACGGGTTCACCCTTCGCGTCCACGACCTTACCGGACACGGCGTTCTGGGCGAAGGCCTGCACACCGATTGTGAGGAGTGCAAGCGTTACCATAATGAAACGTTTTACCATAAACAGTTGTTAAAAAATAAGGTATAGTTGTTTGTGTTAAAAACTCAAAACCTCCCTTTATGGCGCGCATAAAGGATAATTTGTTTTTTACGTGGCGAAAAGTTAAATTTGTAGTATGAACGTACAACGCAGCATCCTTGTATTGCTACTCACGCTTTCCGTATCTGCCAGTTCAGCCGCAAAGGACTTTCTGGCAACGGATTTCGGCGCCAAGGCAGACGGCGCCACCCTCAACACCGCCCCCCTTCAGGCCGCAATAGATTTCATCTCCGCACAAGGAGGCGGCCGCCTCATCCTCTCGGGAGGAGATTTCCTCAGCGGCTCGCTCTACCTCAAATCCGGGGTAGATCTCCACATCAGCGCGGGATCGCGCCTGCTGGGCTCCCCCAACCCGTGGGATTATGTGCGGGACCCGGTAGCACGCTGGACCGCCCTGCTGCTGGCGGTGGATCAGCACGATATCGCCCTCACAGGGGCCGGCGACGTGGACTGTCAGGGCTTCGAGGTCGGCACCAAGATAGTGGAGTATGTGCACAAGGGTATTGTCAAAGATAAGCTCGGACTGGACCGCGTGAGCGCGGAGATCCGCCCGGAGAACATACATTTCTACCGCTGCGAGGGAGTCACCATCCAGGATGTATCCATCAAGAACCCCGCAAGCTGGAACCAGCAGTACGACCAGTGCCGCAACCTGCTGATCGAAAGGGTGAAAGTGGATTCCAAGTGCTATTGGAACAATGATGGCCTGGACGTGGTAGACTGCTCCGACGTAATTATCCGGGACTGCGATTTCGACGCATCCGACGATGTCTTCTGCTTCAAGAGCCACGTGAGCTACGGAGTCAGCGAGAATATCCTCGTAGAGAATTGCCGCGGCCGGTCGAGTGCTAACGGCATCAAGTTCGGCACTGTCACCCGCGGCACTTTCCGCAACTTCACCTTCCGGAACATAGAAATCTACGACACCTACCGCTCCGCCATAACCATTGCGAGTGTGGATGGAGCCACAATAGAAAACATCACCGTGGACGGCCTGCGCAGCATCAACACCGGCAATCCTATCTTCCTCCGCACCGGTTCCCGCAACGGAGGAGCGGCACCCTGCCTGCGCAATATCGTCATCAAGAACATGTACGCGGAGGTCCCCTTCGACAAGCCGGACGCCGGCTATATGTACGAGGGCCCGGTGGAGGATCTCCCCCGCAATATCTGCCCCAGCGGCATCCAGGGCATCCCCGGCCTGCGCATAGAAAACGTGTTGCTGGAGAACGTGGAGATCCACTACCCCGGCAAGGCCGATCCGGATTATGCCTACTGCGGCACCTCCAAGGCCGAACTCGAGGCCATCCCCGAACTAGAAAAGAGTTACCCCGAGTTCTCGAACTGGAAGGAACTCCCCGCCTGGGGCTTCTACATCCGCCACGCGGATAATATCACCTTCAAGAACGTGAAGCTGGTGGTAGAGGATGAAGACTACCGTCCGGCGGTGGTTTGCGACGATGTGAACGGGCTGGACCTGAAAGGCCTGACGGTGATGCAGAAGAGCGCCCCCAAAGGAAAGAAGCAGACCGTTTTCAATAAGGTCAGAATATTCAAACTAAAATAAGATAAGATGAAGATTTTTAAAAGAATTGCACTGATCCTGGCACTCGCCTCCATGTCTTTGCTGGCAGGCGCCAAGGATTATTTGGCCACCGATTTCGGTGCCAAGGCAGATGGTGAGACTCTCAACACCTCCATCATCCAGGCCGCCATCGATTACATCTCCGCAAACGGAGGAGGACGTCTCGTCTTCCGCGGTGGAGACTTTGTCACCGGCACCATCTACATCAAGAGCGACGTCACCCTCCATCTCGAGGCCGGCGCCCGCCTGCTCGGTTCCCTCAATCCCTGGGACTACGTTCGCGATCCTGATGCAAACTGGACATCCATGATCTTCTCCATCAAACAAAAGAACATCGGCATCACCGGCAAGGGAGAAATCAACTGCCGCGGCTTCCTGGTGGCCACCAAGGGCGTGGATTACTGCCACCTCGGCCTGATCGACGATCCTCTCAAGCTGGACCGTCTGCAGGAGGCCAAGCGTCCCGAAAATCTCCATTTCTACAAGTGCGAGAATATCACCGTGACCGGCATCACCCTGCGCGACCCCGCCAGCTGGAATCAGCAGTACGACAAGTGCCGCAATATCTATGTGGACGGCCTCACCGTGGATGCCAAGTCCTACTGGAACAACGACGGTATCGACATCGTGGACTGCTCCGACGTGATTATCCGCAACTGCGACTTCGACGCCGCGGATGATGTGTATTGCTTCAAGAGCCACAGCAAGGACGGTCTTTCCGAGAATATCCTCGTAGAGAACTGCCGCGGCCGCTCGAGCGCCAACGGCATCAAGTTCGGCACCTACACCCTCGGCAAGTTCAAGCACTTCCGCTTCAAGAACATGCTGATCGAGGACACCTACCGTTCCGCTATCACCATCGCCACCGTGGACGGCGCCCAGATCGAGGATGTCGAGATCGACGGACTGCGCAGCATCCACACCGGCAACCCCATCTTCATCCGCACAGGATCCCGCCGCCCCGGCGAGAATCCTTACATGAAGGATATAGTCATCAAGAACGTCTATGCAGAGGTTCCCTTCGACAAACCGGACGCCGGTTATATGTATGAGGGCCCCGTGGAGGATCTCCCCCGCAACGTCTGCGCCAGCGGCATCCAGGGCATCCCCGGAATGCCTATCCAGAACATCACACTGGAGAACATCGAGATTGTCTATCCCGGCAAGGCCGATCCGAACTATGCATTCCGCGGCTGCACCAAGGCCGAACTCGAGGCCATCCCCGAACTGGAAAAGAGCTATCCTGAATTCTCCAACTGGAAAGAACTCCCCGCCTGGGGCTTCTATATCCGCCATGCCGAGAACGTTACCTTCAAGAACGTGAAGATCAGCGTGGCCGATGTCGATTACCGTCCCGCTATCGTCGCCGACGATGTGAACGGCCTCAACTTCCAGGGCGTGAAGATCGACCAGCCTTCTGCCGACAAGAAAAAGAAGCAGATCATTACCAATAATGTCAAGAAATTCAAGAATAAGAAATAATGAAAAAGATTATAGCAATAGCGGCAGCCGCTCTCATCGCAATCAGCGGTTTCGCACAGGGCAAGGAATATCTTGCTTCATTCTTCGGCATCAAGAGCAATGGTATCATAGATAATACCACCAGCATCCAGAAGGCCATCGACTACATCGCCGAGCAGGGCGGCGGCACCCTCACCTTCTCCGTGGGGCGCTACGTCACCGGCGCAGTCTATCTCAAGAGCAACGTGAACATCCGCCTCGATGCCGCCGCCGACATTATCGGTGTGGACAGCATCTACGGCTACAAGGGCGAGAAGGCCATCTTCAACGCCATCGGCGTGGAGAACGTGAGGATCTTCGCAACCCGCGGCAACGGAGTTATCGACGGCCGTGCGGATCTGGTGCTTGCAAGCTACAAGGATCAGAAGGACAAGGGCTACATCACCGATGCCACCCCCATCCCTACGCTTCTTTATTTCAAGGATTGCAAGAACATCAAGCTGATCAAGTTCCTGTATCGCAATCCCGCCACTCCCGGCAAGTTCTACGAGGCCGAGAACAGCGATGTCAAGGTTGAAGGCTGCTTCACCGATACCCGCGACTAAATGAAAAGGATCATCATTATTGCAGCGCTGCTATTGGCGGCGCTGCAATTGTCTGGAGCCGAATGGCAGGCGAAATGGATTTCCCGCGCCTATGCCTCCGGCATGGGCAACACCTGGCTGGCTTTCCAGAAGAAGGTGGATCTGAAGAGCGTGCCGGCCGAATTGCCCGCCCGCATCGCTGCCGACAGCAAGTACTGGCTCTGGATCAACGGGGAGATGGTGGTGTTCGAGGGCGGTCTGAAGCGAGGCCCGGCCCCCGGCGATGGCTACTACGACACCGTCGACATCGCTCCCTGGCTGCATCCCGGCGAGAACGTCATTTCCATCCTCGTATGGTACTTCGGCCGCAACGGCTTCAGCCATATGAGCAGCGGCATGGCGGCTATGCTCTTCGAGGCCCGAGGCGGAGGCGTGGAAATCCTCTCCGATGCCACCTGGGACGCCTGTGAGCACTTCGCCTACGGCACCGCATCCGGCAAGGCCCCCAACTACCGCCTCAGCGAGAGCAGCGTGCGCTACGATGCCCGCAGGTTCAATCCGAACTGGTTCAAGGGTGGTCCCAAGAAGATGGGCAGCGCCTTCGAACTGACCATAGAGCCCGGGAAGGCGCCGTTCGGGAGGCTTCTCCCCCGCCCCATCCCCCTTTGGAAAGACTATGGTATGCAGGATTATAAGGAAGTGCGCCGCAGCGGGGACACCCTCATCTGCCATCTCCCCTACAACGCGCAGTTCTCTCCCTGGATGGAGTTGGATGCGCCCGCAGGCAAGACCGTGCGGCTGGTGACAGACCACGATGCAGTCGGCAAGGAAAAATGCCTCCACGGCGAGTACATCACCTGCGCCGGCCCCCAGACCTACGAGCATCTGCCCTGGCTGAACGGGGAATACATGTATTACATTGTGCCTGAAGGAGTTACGGTGAAGAAAGTGCAGTTCCGCGAGACCGGCTACGACACCGCATTTTCCGGATACTTCCGCTGCGACGATCCCCTGCTGAACGAGTTCTGGCAGAAGGCCCAGCGCACCCTCTATATCTGCATGCGAGATACCTGGATGGATTGCCCTGACCGTGAGCGTGCGCAATGGATAGGCGACGAGGTTCATGAGCAGACCGAGGCCTTCTACGCCCTCAGTCCTTCATCCTGGGCCCTGGCGCGCAAGGGCTTCGTGGAATTCGCCAACTGGGCTGCCCCGGACGGCGGTCTATACGCCCCGGTGCCTTGTTCTAATTGGTACAGGGAGCTGGCGCAGCAGAGCCTGGCCGCCGTCGGTTGGTTCGGTTTCCGGGACTACTGGTTCTATAGCGGCGACGATTCCTTCATCCCCGAAGTATATCCTGCCCTGAACAAGTATCTGCACAAGACCTGGAAGGTGGATGACGACGATCTCCCTGTGGAGCGCACCAACGGCTGGAACTGGGCTGATGCGGGGAGCGACATCGACAGAGTCGCCTTACTGCACCCGTGGTACTACCTGGCCCTCAAGGGCGAGCAGGCCTTCGGCGGAGAGCTTGGGAAGATTGATGATGTGGGTGCAGACGAAGGAATGATGGACCGTCTGAAGCAGTCTTACAACCGTCTCTATTGGACCGGCAGTTGCTACAAGACTCCGGGTTACGATGGCCCCGCGGATGACCGTGTTCAGGCCCTTGCCGTTGTGTCAGGGCTGGCCGGGCCGGATAAGTATCCCGCGATTCTGAAAGTAATGGACGAGAGACGCGAGGCCCAGACTTACTTCATGCGCTATATCATTGATGCTTACTTCGTTATGGGGCGTCCGGACAAGGCGCTGGAGCGTTTGCGCGAGTATATCCCGCAGGTGATGAAAGATGATTACAGCACTCTCTGGGAGCATCGCAACCACAATGGCACCAGCAATCATGCCTGGAGCGGCCATGGCATTATCCATATGAGTCAGCGTCTGGCTGGTATCGAGCCTTTGAAGCCTGGTTTCCGCGAGTTTGCGGTGAGGCCGCAGATGGCTTCGCTGAAGCATATCGAGTGCGGGGTGGAGACGGCCTATGGTATGATAGAGGTTGTTCTGGACCGCAAGGGCAAGCGCGTCAATGCTGCCATCAGCGTCCCTGCCGGCACCACCGCGGTCGTCACTGACTCCCGCAACCGCCAACAGCGGTTGTCCGCCGGTACTCATAGAATAGTTCTTTAGTATTCAGGTCAGGATACAGTATACCCTGGAGCGAACCTGCCACCCCCGGCTAGGGGGAGGGCGCCCTTTAGGGAGGGGGTTGTCTCCAGGGTATACTGTATCCTGACGCTAGTAAATAACGACGGGACCGATGAGGCCGGCGGGCTTCAGCGGCGTATTGCGGCGAAGCACGAAACGCTGAACGACGCGATTATCCGTCATAGTCTGAAGATAATTACTCATGAGAGTAGTCACCTTCACCTCGATGATATTGTCACCTGCCTTGAGCAGACCGGAAACATCCAGAACAGCATCACCATACCAATGCAGACCGGCAGGCTTGCCATTGATGGTTACCTCCGCGATGTATCCAACCTTTCCGAGATTCAGATATTTGGGCATGGGGCCGGCAGGAACATTGAATGTGGTGGTGTAGGTGGCCACACCCATAAAGTTCTTGTAGGCCTCGGTATCCTTCAGGTCAACCAGATCGGCCATCACGGTGCCAGGCACATCCGGAACCTCGGGATTCACGAAACTGACAGCCCAGTTCTTCAGTTCCAGGCCTTCCGTCTTCACGGGCAGAGGCTTGTACTCGGGAGCCTTTCCGCCCATCTTGTCGAACATGAAGACAAAACTCTCGGACGGGCCGAAATCGAAGTGGACCTTGCCGTCGGCAGGGACTTTCAGAGTATAGCGCTTGCCTGTTGCAGGGTCGTAGAGCCAGGCTTTGCGGCCCTTGGTGACCGATGCAGGGAAGGTGATGTCGGTGGATTTCTTCTCCAGCCTGCTGGCATTCACGAAGAGGAAGAAATCGCTGCCGTCGTCCATCTTGTACTGGTTCTGGAGGAGGAAACGGTCGGGGTCGCTGATGGTAATGGTGTGAGGAAGGTCGTACTGTGCCATCACACCCTTATACCACTCCAGGAAATGGTCGCCTTCCGGCTTGGGAAGCAGAGTGAAACGTCCGGTGAGCTTGAGTTCATCCACAATCGCCTGAATCCTGGCATCGCGTGCTTCGAAATCCTTCATTCCGACGGACTTCTCGGGCAGGGTCTCGATGCAGAACACGCGGCCGCCGCCGAGCACAAACTCGCGGATCTTCTCCATGGCCTCGACGCTGGTGCCGCGCACCTCGACGGTGAACAGCACACTGTACTTCTTGGGGCCGTAGCAGAGCTTGCCATTCTTGACAGTGGCGCCTTCGAGAATGCTCTCGGAAACATAGTCCGCACCGCCGCCGTTCTTGTGGATTGCCTCCCATACCAAAGAGGTATAGGGCACGTTCAACTTCACCGGGAAAGGTTCAGTCTGCACGCCCATTGTGGACCAGAGGTCCGCATTGGCAGGCAGGATGGCAATGTCGGTGTACATATCTGCGTTGCGCACCAGGGCGCCGATACGGGCGCGATAGTCGTTCAGCTACTTCCAGTAGGGCCACCAGGTGTTCTTCTCGTTGTAGTTGCTTCCGTACTGCACCCAGCCGGGGAAAGGGGCCTCCTTGGGGGAATAGTTGAATCCGTGCCATACCGAGTGGGTGATGCCAGAAATGCAACTCATGTCGGAGCCGACCTTAAGGTAGTCCAGCGAGGTGGAGAATACGTTGTAGGTATTGGTCATCTCTTCGCAGCTCACCAGGCGTTTGCCGGTAAGGTGAGCGGCAGAAGAAACGTACTTGTCTATCATGGTATAGCCACGGCCGCGACGGTAGTCCTCGTCGCCCATCTCCTCGCCAACCACATGGCGCAGCCAGTTGGTGGTCCAGGACTCCCCTTCGGGAATATCCAGGCCCATGGAAGTCTCTTCGATAAAGAAGCCGCATCCATAGCCCTGGGCACGGGATTTCACGCCCTTTTCGCGGGCCCACTGCTCATAAACCTTGAAGAAGCGTTCCTCAAGCAGCTCGGCTTTGGTGAGTTCGAAATCATAGCGGGCGCGTTCCACCTGGTTCTGGAACTTTTCTCCCTTGGCACAGCCGTAGTTGAAATCCTCCACTTCGCCCAGTCGGCGGAGCTTGAACATCGTGAAGGGCAGCCATGGAAGTATCTCGTATCCGCGACGGGCCTTGAACTCATCGGCGAAATCCGAGGTCCAGTTGGCGCCTTCCAGTTCCATGCTGTCCACGAAGAATGCGCGCAGATGCTTGGAGAGGGGGCCTGTCCTGGCCTCGATGCGGTCTGCCATACGGTCCAGGTACTTCCGCACTGCAGTGGCGTTCATGTGGTCCAGGATGGGGCCGGCAGCTCCGGGAGCGCCGTTGATCACGCTCGCGAAGGAGTTGTACTTCACCATATAATAGACCTGCCATTTCCCGGCGGGGATCTTTATCCTCAACACTCCATTCTTCACCTTGTCGGTGATGTCCCTGGCCTCGGAGAGATCATTGATCGGGTCCGGAACGAGCAGCACCTGCATCAATTCCGGGGTACGGCTGGGGTTGGGGATGGACGATTTGGGATCCAGTTCCTTGTAGATATGGAATAGGGATTTGTCGTACAGCACGCCCCCGGTTGCCTTGTCGCACAGGGTGCGGACGACGGAAGCCCGTTCATCGCGCGGGAGCGATTCGGCACCGAAAGGCCATCCGGAGCCTATGATAAGGTCGCAGGTGATGCCGAGTTTGTCGGCCTCGTCGAAAGCCACCACGAGCATGTCGATCCATTCGTCGCTCAGCCATACAAGGGCCTTGCGGCCGACCGCATCCTCGGGGCGCCCCGGGAAGGAGATGGGGTTGATCTCCACTCCGGCGATACCCGCCTCTTTCAGCAGGTTCATCTCCCGGCGGATCTCCGGCTCGGTCACGCAGTCCCCGTTCCACCACCAGCGGACATAGGGGCGATAGGCGTCGGACGGATTCTGGAAGACCTGGAATACGGCCTTGGACGATGTCGCAAACAAGGGCAGGGCCACTATCAGCGATACCAGACAAATAACAACCTTTTTCATATTCTATTCATGT